>JAKMEV010000323.1:0-7467 GCA_022425785.1 Akkermansiaceae bacterium
CTCTCGAAAATCAAACCGACAGCATGCGTAAATCCTTCAACAAGGAAGCGATCAAGCGCATGGCCGAGGGCGACATTAAGGTCGAGATGATCTATATGGACATCAACAACCAGCTCGAATCGCTCGCCAACCACACCCTCAATGTGATGCAGGCAAGTAGCCTGGCTGCTCCACCGGCATCCTAGATCCAGCGGATCATTCCTCTCAAAAAGCCTGACACTTTAGTGTCAGGCTTTTTTTCTACCCCGATTTAAGCCAACATCTTCCCGTGCCTTTCCTAGTTCGCCTCTACCGCCTCGCCGTGATCATTGTAATCGCGTGGCTCTTGCATCAGGAAAGCCCACTCCCCGCAATCGCCATCGACTATTCCCAGGCATTCCCAGACGGCACTGCTTACAACGCCGAATCCCACGAAGTCCGCAACGCCGACAACAAGCTTCTCGGATACTACCTCAACACTTCTCCTCGAACCGATCACCTCCGCGGCTACTCCGGACCCACCAATCTCGGTCTCGCCCTTGATCCCACCGGCAAGCTCATCGATGTCAAAATCCTGGCCTCCGTCGACACCGCCGACCACGTCGAAGACATCACCAACGATCCCTATTTCCTCAACGCCCATCTTGGCCTCGCGCTCGGCTCACCCGGTGATCCGCAAATCGACGCCGTCTCCGGCTCCACCCTCACCAGTCACGCCATCACCCGCAGTATCATCGAACGACTCGGCGGAGAAACCACTTCCAAGCTATTCCCTACCGAGATCCTCCTCGCGGAATTTGGCGAAATTCTCCCCGCCGCCAAATCACTTGAACCTCACCAAGAATGGCCCGGCGTCGCGACTGTTCTCGATGAGAAAAAAAACATCATCGGACAAGCCCTCCGCACCGCGCCTTCCCTCGAATACCTTCACGGCTACCAAGGTCCCACCGACACGCTCATCGTTCTCGATCCCAACGGCGACACCATCATCGGCCTCCGCTTTCGCAAAAGCTACGACAATGAGGAATACTACGAGCGCATTCTCGACGACGAAGATTACCTCAAACTCTACAACGGAAAATCCGTGCAGGAGATCATGGATCTCGACTACGTCAAAGCTGGCATCGAAGGCGTCAGCGGAGCCACCATGACTTCCTGGGCCATCGCCGAGAGCGTGAAACGTCGCCTCGCCCAATTTGATTCCCAACGCCAACCCGTCCCATTCGAGTTCCCATGGCGTAACCTTCTCCTCATCATCCTTACCTTCGGAGCCATCGTCTTCTCCTTCACCAAACTCCGCGGTCTCCCCTTCCTCCGCCTCTCCTGGCAACTCTTCGTCATCATCACCCTCGGGCTCATCCTCGGCGACCTCCTTTCACAAGCTCTCTTCATCGGCTGGGCCAAACACGGACTTCCTCTCGCCGATTCCTACGGTCTCATCCTTCTCGCTGCCGCTGCTCTTCTCGTCCCTTGGGCCAGCGGCCACCACCTCTATTGCCACCACCTCTGCCCCCACGGCTTTCTCCAGCAATGGTTCATCAAGCTTCCCATCAAGCCGCTCAAAATCCCGCCCGTCCTTCACAAACTCCTCTCCAAATTACCCTCCTTGCTCCTCGTCATCATCGTGGCCTCCCTTTTCCTCGGAGCCTCTCTCAACCTTGCCGACTTCGAAGCCTTCGACGCCTGGCTCTGGCGCTCCGCCGGCATCGCCACCATCGTCATTGCCATCCTCGGCCTCCTCGCCTCTCTCTTCATCCCCCTCGCCTACTGCAAATACGGCTGCCCTACCGGAGCACTCTTCCGCTTTCTCCGCAAAACCTCCGCGACCGAAAAATTCTCCTCCCGCGATCTCATCGTCGGTCTCCTCCTCATCGCCGCAACCTTCAGTTGACTCATGTCAACCAATGCGAAACTCTACGACGGTCTCGATCTCCTCTACCGGGAACTCTGGGGCAAAACCCTACACCACGGGCTCTGGATCAAGGGGAATGAATCTCCCTTACAAGCCCGCAACAATCTCGCCCAAGTCTGCCTCACCGCACTCGCACCTCAAAAGGGCGACACCATCGCCGACATCGGGTGCGGCTACGGAACATTCAGCCACCTCATTATCAAAGATTCAGACTGCCGAGTTCACTCCATCACCAATTCCCTCGCCCAAATCCAAGCCGCCACGTCCCACTCAAAGATCACCTTCCACCACACCGACTGGCTCGACCATTCTCTTCCCCCACGCTCCCTCGACAAAGCCATCGCCCTCGAAAGCCTCTCACACTTCTCCAACTTCGACACCTTCCTCTCGGCTACCTCAAAATCACTTCGCCCCGACGCCCTTTTCGTCATCTCCGATTGGTATGCCACACCTCACCTTACTCCAGTCGAACAACTCCTCCTCCGACACCTCGCCAAAACCGGGGCTATCCCAAATTGGCGACCGCTCGATCACCTCCTTACCACAGCCTCACGCCATCACTTCACTTTGCAAAACCGCCAAAACCTCTCTCCTCGAGCAGCCCCAACCTGGACCGCCTTTTTCAAATCAGCCTGCCTGCTTTCATTTCAAAAGCCAAAACTCATTCTCCTCCTCTCAAAAACCGCCCTTCGCCGTCCCTCTCTCCTCATCTCTCTCCCTCTCCTGCGACTTGCTTACTATCTCGGCATTCTCGAATACCATCTGTGCATCTTTAAAAAAGATGCCTAGCGCTTGACCGAATACTGTTGACTGGAGAGCCCTTTGATCACCATGTCATCTGAAACTATCTTCCCAAAAGCGCGATACTCATGGTCGAAAAAATTATTCCGCCCAAGCTGCCTATTTCCGGACCACCTCAGTATTTCTCATGCAGACACTTTCTGTATCTTTGAATCAATAGCTCCATAGAAATGCCCGCCTTGACCAACCCTCTGTTTAAGCGACTTAAGCTGATCTCTCCAATAATCAATCCACACACCTAAGGACTCCGTAAAATCCACTTAGCGCGCACAAATTTCCTGGGTGATCCGCTCATGGTGACGCGATATTTTACCAGGCCCACTCCATTGCCTAGATTCGTTTCGCTCACGTATTCCCCATCGTCAACCCAGCTCATGAGATCTTCGGAGCTTTCTACAACCAGATCGAATTCATCGACAGCCCGGAGATTTCGCTGAATCTCCCACTCAAAAAATCCATTCACAACTTGTCCTGTAATTCCCTCTCCCGCTCCTCTCACCTGAAAACCCGAGCCACTCGCAAACTCCCCCAGATTACTCAAGCCATCCCCATCAGGATCACCATAATCATCAGTGATACCGTTCGCTGATTTCCACACAGCATAGCTGACACCATCCGTTCCTCCCGGGCTGCCATGAATATCCGCACTCGACCTCCAATTGAGAGGGTCCATGTGGTCTGGATTTGTCGCCGGAGCAATCAGAATCAGGGAATATCCCGCACCGTCCCCCGCGCTCGGCCAGGGATCGACATCCTCATAGGTGAAGTCCCGAATCACTCCCGCCTCAAGGCTGGCCAATACGACTTGCTCACTCCCGTTGCTAAGATTCCCCGAAGAAAAGACACCGCCGATTCCCACCGAAGGGTAGCGTTCGGAGAATGCGGCGGCGTTAGAAACCAGAACCACACGCTCCCCCACTCCGAGCAAGCTATTCGCTGGAAACGAAAAACCAATCCCACTCGTGAATTCCACTCCCGATAGATCAATCGTCTTACTCCCGATATTCATTAGCTCAATAAATTCGTAATCATCGCGATCCGTGGATACCGCTACTTCATTGAGAGCAACGGGCTCCGCAGGACGATAGCTAAACTCTGAGACGACGAGGTTGGTGGCATCTGCCGGTTCCGTTTCGACATTAAAACGAGCCGCATTCAACGCGCTCCAGTCACCGGTTCCCGGATTGTATGACCTGGAGTACAACCAACCCGACTCCACTAATTCAAGCGGAGCTGAACTGTGCACTCCCCCGCTCCCTGTCGGCTGCCCCCGCAGCTCCAGATCAAAACTCATGTCAGAACTGTCTCCACTCAGTTGATGGATCTCCACCGCGATCGTATTGTTCCCCGGCACAAACACCGCAGGATCCAAAATCACCGTTCCCGTCTCATTCTCATCACTCTGTAGTGTGGCGTATTGGTCATAGGGGGCCCCATCCTCCAGGTGAATCCGTTCGACTTCATTTCCATTGACGTAAATTGCAATCGCGTCATCAAAAACGTAATCCAGCTTAAATTCTCCGTACGCCGAAGGAGTGGTAATCGCTACCACCTTTCGGAAATAGGTCGTGGCGTTCTTCTGGATCCCGCCTGTTCCGGGGTCAGAATCTACAAAGCCAACCTCCTGGGCCTCATCTCCGTCCCCATACCCCAGAGGAGATGGCCCTCCAGCCCATCCTCCATCCGCAAAGCCAGTCCCACGCCAAGCTGTTCCTTGATCGGAGCCATTATCAAGATACCTCCACGAATCGCCACTCGAAACAAATTGCGTCGATGGCCCGCCGCCCCCGTCACCGAGAGTGATCAAGGTAGCTGATGGTGAGATCCCTCCCCCTATCAATCTTGGATCCAGAGGATGATTGTAAGAAGTCTCATCGAAATCATCATCCCCAAAAACGTAATAAATCTGCGGGGTCGAAACCGGAACACTCAAGGAGGGACCACCTCCCAGGGGAACATCTCCGCCGTGTTGACTGTAACTCGGTGCATCCAGATCAGGATAATAATTTGATTTGCGCAAGATCTCCACCAACTCGGGCGAACGATCCGACAGCCATTGATCTTGAATCTGGTCATAGGCTGATTCCCACTGCGTAATCGTTCGCTGTGTCCCATGCTGATCGCCCCACCGGGCCAGTTCGGGAATCAAAATACTCCGGTGATCCTTCGTGATGTCAGCATAACGCGCCATCGCTTCATTCGCCGTCAGCGCTCCCCCATTAAACAAGGCCCGATGTGCCCGATCTCCCATTCTCACCCGGAATTCCTTGCTCCCGCGAAGGGAGCCAAAAGGGACATTAACGTTACTCACGACATCTGTCCGATCGCGATCCGAGTTCAAAAACATCGAGGTCTCGACATCCCACATGAAAAAGTGCGTCCCAGAACTCGTCCGGGATCCCCGCCAGGAAACAGGATCAAGCACATCCCTCTCCCTTCCCGTGTAGTAATTTCGCTGCGGCCAATCGGCATTTCCGGTGTACCAATTCACCAGTAAATAATCACACATGTTGTCCACGTTCAGAAAATCGGCCCAGCCCTCATTGTTCGAGCCATCGGGATTGAGCCCCTGGACTTTCATAAACGCTGCCGTCCGTGCTGATTCGCTCCCGGCGCTATTCACCTCTCCGGCAAGACTCACCAAAGTATTCCACGAATCCCCCCGGCTTTCATTGGTGGGTGTCCCAAAATTAATCCCATCCCAGTCTTCCTTCTCCGCCCCGAAATGAGTTTTACCAAAGGAGACGTCTGGCCGCTCCACAACATTATAAACGCCCCAATAAACCCCATTCAGGTAGATGTGGAAATAACGACCGCGCGAAGACGGAATGCCAATCTCAGATGCCGACCGCCGGCCAAATTGATCCCGGGCATACTGCACGTTGGTCCGATTGTCCCACTGATATCCATCGTTCGATTCCATCCGAAAAATCAGCGTATCGAATTCATCTGTCGTGAGATCTCCGAAAAGGGGGTAGCGCAATTTGGTGTCGCCATAGGCTCCCTTGAAGAGGAGCCGGAACGATTTCTTTTTCGTGAGATCAAAGCGACGAAATGCGCCACCTTGAATCCTCATGCCGCAATCAATCTGGAAGTTCATACTCCCATCGGGACGGGACGGGTCGATCAATTCCAAGGAGGTCGCCCGTTCCCAGTTAATCCCGCTGCTGAGTGGGTTGGCATAAATTCCATTGGATCCAAAAAGATCCTCCTCCGGCATCGAAAGAGACAAGCTTGGGACAGTTTTCAAATCATCTTTGATCGTCGCGGCGTGGAGCAAGGCCACACTTGGGTTCATTCCGTAATCCGGCGAGATTCCCGACCAGTCCCCGGGGAGGCCCCAAATGCTCTGCGTCGTCACCGATGATTGTGTCACTACATCATCCACAAAGAGGTAGGTTTGCGTATCGACATTGGTCGATCTTAGTCCGTCCAAATACGCAATGGCCCGGACCGGCATCGTTCGGTCCACCGTAATTGGCCCGGTATAGAGGATCCCCTCCGTCTCGTTTGGCGTTGCTCCGTCGGTAGTGTAGCGAATACTCGCACCCTCAGTCTCCGAACTAATTTCCAAGCTAAACGAATCGGTGAAGTGCCCTCGATCCACACTGAATATCGTGTCGCTCACATAGCCGAGAAATCCACTCGAATTCTCCATCCCCGGAGTCGCCGTTGAAAAATACCCTTGCTGCTGCCCCTCTCCAAATCCCCCAAAGGACACCCCCGCGTCCTGATCCGGATAGTCGGCGCCTTCCGGCCCAAATTCCGAAACAATGGTGATGCCATCCGGCTTCACCAGAGCCAGATACTCCCCTCCGGACTTGAGGCTGAAATTGGTGTGCATCTCGCTCCCCGCTACCGAACGATCTTTTCCAGACGCCCACACCAGAAGGTAGCCATCAACTCCCAATGTCCCTTCCGGGAAAGCCCACTTAGTCAGATCACCCGCGTCATCAGTCAAAAAGTAGCCCTCTAAATCCGCTACCGCTCCACTGGGGTTGTAAATTTCAATCCAATCCGAATCCTCGCCATCTTCATCAACCACCAAATCGCCGTCATTGTTCGCCATGAACTCATTGATTACGGGAACACCGGGCTCCACTACCGTCACCGAAACTCCTCGGCTCACCACGCCATTCGTATTTGTCGCCGATAGGGTAAAAGTCTGCGAGGCGGCCAACGTTTTCGCCAAAAAATCCCCCGTCACCGCAACACCATCCAGCGCCACACTGTCGGCATTAAAAACCTCCCAACTTAGAGTTGAACTCTCTCCCGGCCCCACAATAGCAGGGGTCGCGAGCAACTCGTGGATCACGGGCATGTTGGTTACAGTCACCACAAGCTGTGCTGTTGAATCCCCGTTGGCATGAGTCGCCGTGATCTCATAGAGAGTCGTCACAGTTGGCCCCGGATCAAGCGAGATGGAACCCACCCCATTTGTCGTAACCCCCGTCACCGGACCGACACCTTGATTGATTGAGAGACCGGTCGTCCCCGGATCAACTTCCCACGAAAGGGTCACCGGCACTCCGGCTGAAATCAGCGGACGATCCACCTTGAATGACTGAACTGCCGGCGCAGAATTTAATTCAAGAATGGGAGTATAAGTAAACCGAGCACTTGGCGTTGAGAAATCTCCATCCACCCGCTCATCGATAAGGTCCCAATTTGTTTCATTATCACTCCCTTCCAAAATCCACCGCACCGGATCACGCTCCGTGGCATCATTCGCAGTGGACCAGCGATACCCATCCACTGTCGTCGCACTTCCAAAA
>JAKMEV010000327.1:0-2927 GCA_022425785.1 Akkermansiaceae bacterium
CTCTCGAAAAAGCCAAGGGCTTTGGCAAAGACCAGTCGGCCGCGCGTGGATCATTCCTCAATGCGCCCAAACTGGAAAACCATCACCTGATTCTCGAAAAGATCGCCGCCGAAAAGCCCGGCACTTCGGAAGGGAAATGGGCTTCGATGTCGATCCTGCAGCTGGCTTCCCGAAAAGGCGGAAGCCCCGAATCCCGTGAAATGTCGCTCAAGGCCATTGATCTTGCGTGGCCCGACCCCAAGCAACGCCTCGCTTTCATTAAAGCCGCGCAGGACCTTCGCAACCCCGTCATCAACGACCGTATCGGCGCCGCCCTGAGCGATCCCGATGCCGCGATTGCCAAGGCCGCCAAGTCTGCCGCCGGGCGCTTGAAAATTCAGGCTCCGGGCGACGACAAAACGCCCAAGATCGCCACGCTCAAACCAGCGGCGGCCATCAAGAAAGGCTCCGGGATGAAAGGCGAAGTCGCCCTCGGTCAGGCCATTTACACCCGGGCGACCTGCAACGCCTGCCACACCGTTTCCCAAAAGGAAAAGCAGAAAGGCCCCTACCTCGGCAACATCACCGAGACCTATCGTCGTAACGAGCTCGCCGAAGCCATTCTCGTCCCCGGAAAAACCATCGCCCAGGGATTTGCGACCAATATCTTCACCCTCAAAGATGGCAGCAGCAAGATGGGATTTGTCACCGATGAATCCGGCGATTCGGTGAGCCTCCGCGACATCACGAGCGCGGAGCACACCTTCAAAAAAAGCCAGGTCAAAGGACGGTCGACTCTGCCAAATTCCCTGATGCCTTCGGGACTGATGGCCAACTTCACAACCCACGAAATGGCCAGCTTGCTGAGCTATCTTGAGTCGCTCGCCAAAAAGAAGTAATTCTCCGACCTTTTTACCATGAAAGCCGGGAGCTAGTCTCTTCGTAATCCTCAATTACTAATTTATGAAAAAGCCACTCTTCCTCACTCTCCTCTGTGTCCTTTCTCTCGGACTCTTTGCCGCCAATAGCAAGAAGCCGAGCGAACGGGAATTGGTAAGCCAAAACATGCCAAAAATCGAGGCGCCCACGAAGAAATACAAGGTCCTCTGTTTTTCGAAGCCATACGGGTTCCGTCACAACTCGATTGAGATTGGAAAAACCATGATGGAAGTGATGGCGGAAAAGACCGGACTTTTCGATGTCACCTTCTCCGAGGATCTCACCGAATTTGCTCCTGACAAGATCAAGCAATACGATGCCATCTGCCTGAACAACAACACCCATCTTCAGAAGGGTATGAAAGACGAAAAGATGCGAGAGACCTTCATCAACTACGTCAAAAATGGCGGCGGAATTTTTGCAATCCACTCCGCCACCGACGGAGGCTGGAAGGAATACGTCGAGATGATCGGGGGCAACTTCGACGGCCACCCCTGGGGGGCCGGCGGCACCTGGGGCATCGCCAATGAAGATCCCAATCACCCCATCGTGAAGAATGTCTACCAGGGGGAGAATTTCACAATCAAAGACGAAATCTACCAATATAAGGATTTTGACCGGAGCAAGAACCGGGTGCTGATGACTCTGGACCTGTCCCATGAAGCGACTGGCAAAAAGAACGGCAAAAGGGCGGACAAAGACTACGCTGTCGCCTGGGTGAAAAACTACGGCGAGGGCCGCGTCTTCGTCAGCTCACTGGGACACAACAAAGAGATCTTCTACCACCCGGAGATCCTCAAAATGTGGGCCGAAGGATTCCGCTTTGTGCTCGGCGAGGTCGATGTGGACACCTCATCCGTTCCCAAGCCTGCTGCAAAATAGCCGCCGAGATCTTCATCGGCATTGCGCAGGAGCGGGCATGCCTTTGGGAATGCGACCGTCTTTGATCACGGCGTTAGCAACAGGATCAATGGGAGATTACTGGTAAGAGAAGAAAACGAGGGGTGGAAGAGCGATAGGTAGGACGCGCTTCAGAACCGATGAAATAAAAATTGCCGACCTTGCCCGGGCAAGGTCGACAATAAGAAAAGTTTAATGAGCAATTACGCGTCAATCTTGCGGTAAGCGGCCATCAGTGCATCGAGCCCCTCCTGACCCTTTTTGCTTTGACCGTGCTCCATTCCGATGATCCCGGTGAAGCCCTTCTTGCGAAGATATTTGGTAACAGCGACATAATCAAGTTTGCCGGTGCCCGGCTCTTTGCGGCCTGGTGAAGCCCCATATTGCACGTAGCTCACCTGATCCCAAACCTTCTCAGCATTTTCGATGAGCTTGGCACCATTCCCGATTTGTCCTTCATGATAAAAGTCAGCGAGCAGCTTGCAGGACTTGCGATCTACGAGCTTACAAAGCAGGTGTCCGTCTTCAAAAGATTCGATGAGAACCGGCTTGCCACCAATGGGGTGGGAAAGAGGCTCCTGAGCAAGGATGATTCCGTGCTCTTCGACGAGGTCACAACAGAGTCTCATGGAATCGACTGAGGCCTTAATTTGCTCCTCTCGGGTTATAGATTCATCCCGCACACCAGGAAGCATGGTCATGTTGGTTTGCCCGGTGATTTTGGCGACTTCGATGCCCCGTTCGAGGTCCTGCTTGACCATTGCCTTCTGTTCATCGGTAGGCTTGTTAAACATGGCTCCTTTGCCATTTGTGATAACGCTGACGCCAAACTCCATCTTCTTGTCTTTCATGAACTCCGCGATTTTTTCGAGGAGGTCATTCTTTTGGCGATTAAGCCCGTTATCCTCCCAAGCCCGGAAGCCGAGATCGTGAGCAAGCTTGAGTTGATCAACATAGCCCAACTTCTTACCTTTACCGCTAAAAAGCTGTCCGGGAGAGGGCGCGAATTTGGCTTTGAAAGGCTTTCCTTTTTTGCCGTGATGGTCCGCAAAGGCGGTATTTCCAGCGAGAGCGGCGAGAGAGGACCCTGTAATTTGGGTGAATTTACG
>JAKMEV010000332.1:0-23626 GCA_022425785.1 Akkermansiaceae bacterium
CACCCCGCCGGTTTTTAAACGCGGCCGCATCGCCTTCAACACCGCCTTCGCGTCTTCCACGGCATCCTTCGCCTGTGCCAGTTGCCACCCCGACGGCCACACCGACCAACTTCTCTGGGTTCTCAAAACTCCCATCGTCAGCGGCGGCAACCAAATCCAGCCGCGCTCCACCATGCCCATTCGCGGCCTCCGCGACACTACCCCATTCCACTGGGATGGCATTCCCGGCGATCCCTACGGCGGTAACAACAGCGCGAAAGTCCACGGTCACACCCCGCCGAATTCCGATCCCGACAACCCGGAAAGCTCCGCCCGTCATCTCATCGATGGAAGCCTCGCCAGCACCATGCTCCTCGATGGTGACACCAGAAAGAACGACAAAGGAAAAGTCGGACTCCTTAGTGAAAAAGAACGTGATGAGATGGCCCGCTTTCTCCTCAGTGTCCCCTATCCTCCCGCCCAAAAACGCGCTTACGACAACGTCCTCTCAAAACGCGCTGAAGACGGCTTCGAACTCTTCCACATCAAGGGGAACTACGAAGACAAACCGCAACCCAACGTCTGCGGCGACTGCCACCGCATGCCCTTTCTAGTCAGCACCAACACTCCGGGCTCCGGCATGGACGCGCCCACCTGGCGCGGCGCCTACGACCGCTTCCTTATCCTTCCGCAAGGTCGACTCAATATCATCGACTTCGATTTTTACCGTCGCTTCGCAGAAAAAGGCATTCCCGAAAGAGACATGTGGCGCCTTTCCTGGCGGAGCAAAGTGCGCTTTGACCCCGTCTGGGAAATGGTCCTCGAAGGCAGTACGGGATACTCCGGTTCCTTCGCCCGACAACTCACCCTCGATCAAAAAACCGCCACACAAAATCTCACCCATGACCTCCTTCCCGCCCTCGAAGCCTCCGCCAAGGAAGGAGCCGTAGTCCTTCAAGTCGATGCCCTCCTCCGCCAAAAGAGCCTCACTCTTCAGTTCCAAAAAGACCGCTACTTCCAGGTCGATGGCGAGCGCAGCAGCTTCACCCGAGAGCAACTTCTCGACCTTGCCAAAAAGGGACTGTTCACTGGCACCCTCACCGCCCGCCACGGATCCCAGTCCGGCTTCACCTTCCATCAACCCGCACTCTGGACTCTCAGCGAACTGCACAAACAAAGCGGCCGACAGCATTTCCCCATCTTGACCCAAGATCAAAAATCGATGTCGCTCAACGCACGCCATGTCACCAATGACGCCCACGTCATCGTCAACGGCCGACGCGTTTCCGCCACCATCCAAAAGGAAGAAGCCGAATCTATTTCCATCAAACTCGATTCCCTTCCCCCCAAGGGCATCAACTTCCTCCAAGTCCAAAATGCCCAAGGGCTTTTCAGTAACGACTTTATTTTCCATGTCGCCGACAATGCTGGTGATGTCGCCAAGTCTCTCCAGGAAGATCCGGACCAACTGCGAAACCGCTTGGAGCGAGTCATCGCAAGCGGGAGCCTTCTTGGAATTAGAAACCTTCTCAAATCCGGCCATATCATCAACCGCCGCCACAGCGAAAATGGCATGACCCCTCTCAGCAGCGCGGCCTTCCACGGAAAGGCCAAGGTCACCACCCTCCTCCTCGAGCACAAAGCGGACCTCAAGAAGACCAATCGCGACGGCAACACCGCCCTCCACATCGCCGCCTTCATGTGCCAAGCGGAGATCGTTAAGACCCTCCTCAAAAATGGAGCGTCCACCACCACTCGAAACCACCGCCGTGAATCGGCAATCGATACCGTCTCCGGCGAGTGGTCAGACGGCCTCGGCGATTTCTATCAGGTCCTCATCAATTCCACCGACCTCGATCTCGACCTTGCCGAAGTCCAAAAACTCCGACCTCAAATCGCCACCATTCTCCGCAAGCACTCCGCCAAATAAGAAACTCCAAACCATCAAAAAATGAGATCGCCGACACCCCGTAATATGGTGTATTCAGGGCGCGACTGCTCTTTGAGAACAACTCCCAGTTTCACCCGATGAATAAACAAGTCCTCTATCATGCCGCTTGGGCCATCGTCGCCGTCACTTCCTTCGTCGTCGGCTCACAATTCTCCGCCGACAAGTCCGGTTCGACTGCCGGCTCTAAAGAGTCAAACTCCGGAGTCTCCATCCGCTCGGGTTCTAATGCCAACGATTCTGAATCAGAAGGAAATTCTTCTTCCGGTCGCAAGCGAACCGTGAGAACGCGCGGTGGATCGGATTCCGAAGACAGCGGTCCTCTTTCCGAAGCCGACATCACCGAGTTGGGCAAAGAATTTAAAACCGCCAAAGGCCCCATCGCCCGACGCCTCATCTTCGGTGAAATTCTCAAAGCCCTCACTCCCGAAAACGCCAAACAGATGCGGGAAAATATCGCCCACCTCTCACAGGACTCACCCGAGTTTCGCGAGTTTCACTATGCCTGGGGCTCCCTGGCCGGGAAGGTCGCCATCGACAACGGTGCCGAGACTCCCAAGCGGGACATGGCCTCCTCTCTCGCCGGATGGGCCGCTACCGACCCCGCCGCCGCAATGGAGTATTTCAGTTCACTTTCTGAAAATGCCAAAAACGGCGGCAACTACATGAAGTGGGGAGCCGTTTTCGGACTCGCCGATGCCGATCCCAATCTTGCTTCGGAATTCGCCGTCGAGCGATTTTCAGGCGGCGACAAGGAAGCGGGAAAAATGATTCATATTGCCGCCAATGCTGTCCTTCAGTCCGGCGATCCTGAAGAGGCCTCGGCCTGGGCCCAAAATATCCCCGAAGGGACTCTCCAGAACCAAGCCTACCAACGACTCGGAAGTGACTTTGCCAAAAAAGACCCTGCCGAAGCGGTCCAGTGGGCCAGCCAACTTCCAGATGGTGAAGGCAAAGATCACGCCATCGGATCCACCTTCCACACTTGGGCCGGACGTAGTCCCGAGCAAGCTGCAGAGGCCATCTCCAGCATCCCCGCCGACCAACGCGACTCGGCCCGCTACGGCTATGCCACCCGCGTCGTCCATGACAACCCGGCCATGGGAGTCGAATGGGCCGCCGCCATCAGCGACCCCCGGGATCGCAATAATGCCCTCGTTGACACCGGCAGGGTCTACATGAGGAAAGATCGCGAAGGAGCGACCCAATGGCTCCAAAACAGCGGCCTCTCCGCCGAAGATCAAGCCCGCATCATTGGGAAAAAGAAATAGGCCCAATAATTTCTTCGCAGAGGAGGGTGATTCTCTGAACCTCCCGCCGGAGAACTTCATCACACCATGATTCGCCTCGGTGCTGACAGAGACATTTCCGGCACCGTCTCCCGCAACGCACCATGGGTCGGCCCGACGTTTACACCATCCGGCATCGCCCCAAATCCCGGAACGCTCTCAAAAGTAAACTGACCATTCCCGGTTACCCGAACACTCGTCACCACTTTCCCTGCGGGAGGATATTGATGCCCCTCGTGAGCCTAGGCTACCATTTCACCCAACAACATTGTCGTAATAATCGTCGTTCTAATGAATTCTGACGGAGGGAGGGACAGACAAATCCGGTCATCGGTCAACCAATAACCGAAATAATGAGAGGATATCCTTTCCCCTTTTCACGCTTCTAAACACCATTTTAAGATTCTTCATTCGCGTATGGGCAAAACCCACCGCCTCATCCATGGCCCCGCCGAATGGGCTTCCCCTCACTCCACCCTTCCCTTTTCTCCGATTTCCCCTTATCTCCCGCGCGCGAGGAGGCAAAATCATCCTTCACTCCTCACTTTTCACCATTCACAATTTTCCCGTGTCCGTCGAACTCACCCGTAATTTCTCCATCATCGCTCATATCGATCATGGCAAAACGACCCTGTCCGATCGGCTCATGGAGCACACCCAGACCATTACCCAACGGGAGTCCCAGGCCCAACACCTCGACTCCATGGACCTCGAACGAGAAAAAGGGATCACCATCAAATCCCATCCTGTCACCCTCTCTTTCAAGTCCAAGGACGGCCAGACCTACAAGCTCAACCTCCTCGACACCCCCGGCCACGTTGACTTCTCCTACGAAGTCTCCCGCTCCCTCGCCGCTTGCGAGGGCGCCATCCTCATCATCGATGCCGCCCAGGGCGTGGAAGCCCAGACCATGGCCAACGTCAACCTCGCCATGGAGCAGGACCTCGCCATCGTCCCAGTCCTCAACAAAATCGACCTCCCCGCCGCCGATATCCCCCGCTGCCGCCAGCAGCTCGAAGACATCCTCGCCATCCCAGGCGATCACGCCATCCCCGCTTCCGCCAAACAAGGGATCGGGATCGAGGACATCCTTGAAGCCGTCGTCGAGCTCGTCCCTCCGCCGGTCGAAAATCCCGACGGCCTCCTTCGCGCCTCCGTTTTCGATTCTCTCTATGATCAATTCCGCGGCGTGGTCTCCTACGTTCGCATCGTCTCCGGCGAGGTCAAGAAAGGCGATAAGATCAAGCTCTTCCACACTCCCACCAACTACGAGATTAAGGAGACCGGCATCTTCACTCCCAAGATGACCAAAACCAACGGACTCAAAACCGGGGACGTCGGCTACATCATCGCCAACATGAAGTCCTCCGCCGAAGTCAAAATCGGCGACACCATCACTCACAAGGACAAGCCCTGCCCCGAGCCTCTCCCCGGCTTCAAGGAAATCCGCCCCATGGTTTTCTCCGGCATCTACCCCATCGATACCTCCGACTACGAGGCTCTCAAGGTCGCCATGGGCAAGCTCCAGATCAACGACGCCGCCTTTACCTTCCAAACCGAATCATCCACCGCACTCGGCTTTGGCTTCCGCTGCGGCTTCCTTGGTCTTCTCCACATGGAAATCATCCAGGAGCGCCTCCGCCGCGAGTTCGACATGGACGTCATCTCGACTTATCCCTCCGTAATCTACGAGGTCACGAAAACCAACGGCGAAGAACTCATCATCGATAACCCGTCCTACCTCCCCGAAGCCCAAATCATCGAGGAAATCAAAGAACCCATCGTGCGCATCTTTATCATGGTTCCCGGCGACTACATCGGCGACGTCATGAAGCTCATCATGGAAAAGCGCGGCGACCTCGAAAACACCGAGACCATCGACGAATTCCGCGTCATGCTCACTGCCACCGTTCCCCTCGCCGACATCCTCGTCGACTTCAACGACCGCCTCAAATCCATGACCAAAGGCTACGGGTCCATGGACTACGAACACGCCGGCTACCGCGCCGCCAATATGGTCAAAATGGACATGCTCATCGCCGGCGACCCTGTCGAAGCCTTCTCCACAATCGTCCACCGCGACAAAGCGGTCGGCCGAGGTCGCGAACTCGCCGCCAAGCTCAAGGAGGTCATTCCCACCCAGATGTTCGTCGTCGCCATTCAGGCCGCGATTGGAGGAAACATCATTGCAAGGGAGACCATCTCCGCGATGCGTAAAAACGTCACCGCCAAGTGCTACGGCGGCGATATCTCCCGAAAGCGCAAGCTCCTCGAGAAACAGAAGAAAGGGAAAGCCAAGATGAAAGCCTTCGGCAAAGTCAACATCCCCCAGGACGCCTTCATCAAGGTGCTGAAGTCAGGAGACTGACAAGCCCCTGGTCCCTCACAACCCAAGCGCCCTCCGGCTCGCTTCGGTCGCTTTCAACTCAGCCATCACCTCGGCTTTCCCGGCCTTGTGGATGCCCGTTGTAGCCGACATCACCCCAGCCCTGGTCATCGGTCATGCATAGAATAATATTCGGGCGGTCCGCGCCATGAGTGGCTTGCGTGAAAATCGCCACTGCGATCACTGATAATATCTTAACAGGAAATTTCATCGCTGAAGGAGAAGTCTATTTCTTTTTCTTGTTCCGGGAATGCGGAGCCTGCAATCGATCCTTGTCGATCAACTCTCGATCATAAATTTCGCCAGGCCGGATTGGTTCGTGAGCCGCTTTGGCAAATCCAACAAGCTTCTTGAGAACCTCCGGGTGTTCCTTCGCAAGGTCCTCCTTCTCCTCTACCTCTTTCGAAAGGTCATAGAGCTGCCAGTCTCCTTTTTTCCCTTTGTAGGCTTTCCAGTTTTTCATCCTTACTGCGGTCTGGCCTACATACTCCCAATAGAGGTATTCATGATTCTTCTGTCCCGGCTCACCCATGAGAGTCGGCATTAGTGACAAGCCATCGGTCTTTGGACAAGTTGCTCCGCCCAGCTCCGCGAGAGTTGGCATGATGTCAGGGAAGTAGCACAGCTGATCCGTCTCCACGGCTTCTTTGACCATCCCCGGCCAGCGGACCAAAAAAGGCACTTTCAAGCCACCTTCGTAGAGTGATCCCTTGCCAGCCTTAAAACGCTCGCCGGTTTCCGGATTGAAATTCGGCCCGAAGAAACCATGCGGACGACCCTTCGTCGAAAAGTAAGCCTGCCCCCCATTGTCGCCACACAGAAAAAAGATCGTCTCCTGATCCAGATCCATCTCCTTCAGGGTCTCGATGATTTCCCCAATCTGCCGATCAATCATGTGTATGAATGCGGCATAGACCTTGGCGTCGTTTTTTGTTCTCTGACCTGCGGTCCACGGCTTGTCTTTGAACAACTTCCAGGACGGATCATCTTGATCGATTCCCCACAATCCATGAGGCGGCGTCCAAGGCAAGTAGCAGAAAAAGGGCTTCTCTCTATTCTTACGAATGAACTTCATCGACTCTTTGAAAATCTCATCTTGGGCATGGGTTTTCCCTTCGTAGAAACTCGTTCCTTCATTTCCCTCCAGAGGAACTTCCTTACTATTTCGAATGAGATATTTCGGATAAAAAGTATGCGCATGCACCTGGTCGTAATATCCAAAGAACTCGTCAAATCCGTGCTTCTCGGGAACACCCGAGGTTCCCCGCCCGCCGATTCCCCACTTCCCAAATCCTCCCGTGGCATACCCTTCTTCCTTCAACATGCTTGCCAGCGTTTGCTCCTCCTTGCGAATCGGCGCGTATCCATTGTTAGATCTCATCGAGGTATGGCCGGAATGCAAACCCGTCAGCAACACGCACCGCGTCGGACCACACACCGGAGCTCCCGCATAGGCATTGGTGAACCTCATGCCATCCTTCGCAAACTGATCAATATTGGGGGTGAGCAAATCCTTACTCCCCATATGGCCCGATTCAAAATACCCCCACTCATCGAGCATGAGATAAATAATATTGGGATTCTTCCCCTTCGCCGAGACACTGGAAACCAATACTAGTGCCGATACCACGGCTAACACTGCGCGCTGCATGTAAACTTCTACGCAAAGATTCCCCCAATCTCACTCAAAAAGAATTTCTCCGTGAAGTGCTGACCAAAACGTCAAAAGGCTGCAATCGCACTTGGAAGACATCAGGCAGAATCTTGACTTTGGAAAGCGCAGCTCTCCCACACCCAGTTTGGAAAAACCCAAAATCCTGGGGCCCTAATCGATCTTCGGCGGTAATGTTGGAGGCCTTTCCGGCCCCGGCTTCGTCGGCGCCGGCGGAGGCTCTTTCTCTCTCCTGATTTCCACATCATCGATGCGGATGTAATAGGCGCCCATTCCCCTGACTTCCCAACCCGCCGAGACCCGGGCCTTATCGGTCACCCGCCGCGCTTGCAGGTAAGTATTGAAGGAATTTGGATGCACGTGAAACATCAGCACCGATCTAATGTTGCTGGAAAGCTTATAAACGATCTTCGCAAAGTTGCTGTCTTTCTTTTTTAGTTCTTCGAGAGAGGTTCCACCCGCCTTCAGGTCGGGCGACACCACGATTTGCATTCTCGTTGAAACCGGATTAGCCACCAGTTTGACTTTCTGGTTTCGTGAGTTTTTAAAATCGAACTTCTCGTAGTGTTTGAGAATCGGACCTGAACGATAAATATAGCGATCCGCACCCTGTCGCTTGATTCGTTCATTCGGAAAGTTGCGTTTCTCCTTCCTAAACTCATCCTCAAACATCTTAAGCGGCGTATAAGGATCGATGAAATGCACCCGATCATTGATGACCAGCGCGTGGTATATCTCCGCACTCTTCGGCACCGGACGACTCGCCGGAATCCCCACAACTGTCGGATCAACTTTCAGCACCGGAGTCTTATCCAAGAGCGCCTCAAGGCGTGCAATTTCATCCTGAATTCCCTTGGTCTTCTTCGCTTCATCATCCCGCTCTTTCCGTGACTTTTTCTCCAACTTCTTCAACTGTTCCAAATCTGCCAACAGCTCCTCATTGGTCTTCACGTTCTTCTCAAGCAAAGCCAACTGCCGTTTCTCGGCCTCTACGTCCTCCGGTTTTGGGGGCTCCTTCGTGAGCATCGTCTCCAGGATAATTTTATCCGATTCCAATTCCTTGGCCTTCTCTTCCGATGCCGCCACCTCCTCTTTAGTCGCCGGAAGAAGGCCTTCCAAAAACTGCACCACCTTCTGGCTCACATCAGCCTGCACAAGGAGGAGCACGAGAATGAGCACCGCCACCACATTGGTAAGCGCGTCCATCAGCGAGTCGAGATTAACTCCCTCGTCTGAACTGGATTTGCGTCTTCTTCCCATCGTTCCTAGCGCTTGAATAATGAAAGATCAATCTTCCCGTCATTGGGAATCGGAAGCTTTCCTGTTGGCAGTTTATATTTCAATTCCGCCGTCGCGGCGGCCCAGCGAAAGGCTTCGTTCCCGGATTTCCGAATGAGATACAACACCATCGAGTCGTCGGTCTTCTTCACCCGGTCCAAATACTTGGCATACACCCCGCTCGTTTTGATCGCGGCGGTCGACAATTTTCTCTCTCCCCCCTGCGCGTCGAGCAAGATAATCCCAGTGGAATTACATTCCACAAAAAAGATCTTCCGCGGCCCTCCTTCACCAACTCCCCGCGGCTGAACGATCACCGACTCCTTCGGCTTCGGAGCTTCCTTACGTGCCTTCAGTTCATCCTGCAAGGTCTTCAAGCGCTTGGCCAAAGGAGGACGTTCCTGACGAAGAGCCTCCACCTCTTTTTTCATATTTTCCACCTGCTTCTGCAACTGGGCGTCGGTCAACTTGGGATCCTTTGCTTTCTCGAGCTCCTTTAACTTCATCGTCAGGGCAATCCTGGCTTCCTTGATTTTCGCCATCGCGGACACCGTCGATTTATCCTGCTTCAACCTCCCATCCAGCTCGGCGATTTTCTTTTCCAATTCTTTGGCTTGAATCTGCAAATCCCGGTTCTTGGTTGCCCGGGCCATTTCCTCTTCGGTCCGACCGTTCTTCTCCATTTGTTGAACCTGCATCATCACGCTAATCATGAGCGTCAGAATCCCGATGAGGCATGCCAGGATGCTCATGAAGGGGAACAGGGAAACTCCCTGCGATGAATCTTTCGCTCGCCGCGCCACGGTTCTTATGATTTGGAAAAGAAGCCGCGCTTCTTCTTGGCTTCGTTCGGAATTTTCTTCTCACCCAGATCCTTCAGCGCCCGATTCATCGACTCGACCCCATGCGCAATATTTTGGAAGGTCAGCTCCAGTTGCGAATGCGACTTGATGAAGATGTCACTACTGGATTTCGACATTCTGGATACCGCATCCGTGAACGAGTCCTCAACAACCTTCTTATGATCATCCAGGCGATCCTGCATCAACTCGCCCACATAAGTCATCTGGCGGGTCGATTCATTCAGGTTCACCAGGAATGTTTCATGCGCCCGGGCCAAGGATGCCACCAACTGCGGAATGCTATCTGCCTGCTGAATTAACTCGTCCCCGACCAAGGTGCGGCTGTCGTTGAGCTTCGGCAGGAGTTCCTCGACACAAAAAGCATCGATCATAGTGAGCGTTTCATCTTCCTTCTTCTGCACCGCAGCCAGAGGGAAGCTCATCAAGATGCTCAGAACCAAGCCCAGCAATGTCGTATCAAAGGCGGTGCCCAGCCCACTGGTCAAACTGTTGATCGAGGACTTCAAGGCTTCGGGGTCGGCATTGTCACCCATTGCCAGCGATCCCACCGCCACCGACAAACCAATCACCGTTCCGATGAATCCCAAAATCGGAATGGCCCAAAGAAAGACTCTCACCAAAGAATACGACCCGGTCGATCGGTTCGCATCGATGTCTGACTGCGTATTTAAATAGGCCCCTACCTCTCCGTTGTTCGTCCTGGATTCAAAGAGCTCCAGGGCCTTGCGAATCCGATTCACAATAAGACTGTCTCTCAAGGTCAGCGGCACCCGGTAAATATTATCGATAAACTCCCCGACATTCCCCGCATGGATTTCTTTCCCTAAATGCTCCGGGAAGAGATTCAGCAAAACAGCCTGGGACTGTGACTGATTTTTCTTCCACTTCATCACCAAAATCACAATCCCCCAACAAAAGAGAAAGGTCTCTGTCCAGTTCACCCAACCTCGATCCAGGAATAGCTCACCCAAGCGCGTTGACTTGAAGGGAAACATCATGAAGAGAAACAAGATCGAGGTCCCCGCTCCGATGAGCAGGCTCTTCCCAAAGCTCACATTAGCGTGATCACCTTCTTCCCACCCTGTGCGCTCGGGATTCTTCGACGCGCCCCCCCCGGATGATGCGACTTCGTTGGGAACCGCGAAGCGGCTTTGACAAGCGGGGCACTGCACCTGCTGACCGAGGTGCTCCTCGGTTACACTCAGTGCGGTCGAACATTTGGGACAAGATATTTGCATGGGGTTGAAAAATTGAATCGGCTCAACTTTCTATCGAGAGATCCAAGACTAGCCAAGAGAGATTCTTCAAATCATGTTTCACGAGAAATCATGTTTTAAGTTCCGATTTGTCTATTTAACACAATTTCGGTAGCCTGCCACCAGATGCGAGTAGTGGCAAACTCTTTCAAACGCTCAATCCTGGGAGTGCTCATTTCTGGCATTCTCTCCACCGCCCCAAGCCCGGCACAAACCGTCGCGAGGCAGTGGAACGCAGAAAATCTTGCCGCAATTCGAATCGACTTTCCCGCTCCCACCGTCCACGCGCGGAATCTCTTCCATCTCTCGGTTGCCATGTGGGATGCCTGGGCCGCCTATGATCCGGCCGTGATTGGCTATCTTCACAACGAAAACGCCATCGTTCCGGTTAGCCACACCTTGGCCCAGGCCCGTGATGAAGCCATCAGCTTCGCCGCCTTTCGAGTGCTCAAACAGCGCTACGCCTTTTCGATCAACTCGGCCACCACGCTGGCCGCTCTCGACGACCGCATGATCGCTTTGGGATACAATATCGCAAATACTTCCACCGTCGGGAGCACTCCTGACGCCGTCGGAAATCGGATCGCAGCCTCGATCATCAATCACGGAACATCCGACGGCGCCAACGAAAGCGCCGACCCCGGCTACACCGACATCACCGGTTATGCGGCGATAAACGACCCGCTCGTTCTGGAGACCAACGACACCATCGCCGGCTTTCCCTTGGGATGGGTCGACCTCAATCGTTGGCAGCCTCTGGCCTTCAGCCGCGCGGAAACTCAAAACGGTTTCGAGGCCAGAAGCATCCAAGCCTTCGTCAGCCCGCATTGGGGAAGCGTGAAGGGATTCGGACTCTTCACTGCCGACCTGAATGTAAACTCCCTTTATTTTGATCCCGGTGCCCCTCCCTATCTCGGTGGAACCGGTGACCTTGACTACAAAAACAACGCCGTCGAGATCCTGCAATACTCGGCCCTTCTGGATCCCGCTGACACCACGACCATCAACCTCTCACCTTCAGCCCGCGGAAACAACACGCTCGGACAAAATGACGGCACCGGCCATCCGGTCAACCCGACAACCGGAATACCCTACCCTGACAATATCGTTCTCCACGCTGACTACGGACGCTGCGTCGCCGAGTTTTGGGCAGATGGCCCGGACTCGGAAACCCCTCCCGGGCACTGGAATATCCTCGCCAACGAAATCACCGACAATATTATCGCTGATCCATCTTTGGACCTGAAAATTGCCAATACAGGCCCCATTTTGGACACTCTGGAATGGGAGGTCAAACTCTACCTTGTTCTCAACGCCGCCCTTCACAACACCGCCATCGCAGTCTGGGGCGTCAAAGAACACTACGACTACGTTCGCCCTGTCTCAGCCATTCGCTATCTCGGCCGCACCGGAGATCTGCCATTGACTCCGGGTTTGGTGGAAGAGATTACACCGGCAACCATCGCGAGCTACCACAGCCATCTTTCCGACCACTCCGGAAAAATCGCCGTGAACACCTGGCCCGGTGAACCAGCCGATCCCGTGACTCAATCCGGAGGACGCGCCTGGATTCTCGCTGAAGAATGGCTTCCCTATCAACGCGATACCTTCGTCACCCCCGCCTTCGCCGGATACGTCTCCGGACACTCCGGATTTAGCCGGGCCGCCGCCGAGGTGCTGACTCTGATGACCGGCTCTCCCTATTTTCCAGGCGGCCTTTCCTCCCACACCATACTCGCAGGCGGACTCTTTTTCGAAAACGGGCCTACGGTCGATCTCACCTTGCAATGGGCCACCTATTATGACGCCGCAGATGAAGCCGGAGAATCCCGCCTCTATGGTGGCATTCATGTTTCTCCCGACGATGGTCCCGGCCGCATCATGGGGTCGCTGATCGGCCAATCTGCCTTCGCCTACGCGCAAAAATTCTGGGACGGCTCTGTTCTTCAACTGTCAACCGTTGACCTTGGGGAAACCGGAGAACTCACCTACCACTCCATCCCGGGATACCACTACACTCTCGAAAGCGGCACCCACCCGGATTCCTTCCCTACCATTGAGGCCACTCCGGGAATCGCCACCGGACACGAAAACACCATCACCGTCCCCACTACCGATCCCGCCCGCTTCTTTCGCTTCAAAATCACCGGACCTTAAATCAATCACTCGATGAAACTCCTCCTGGCCCTTCTCACCCTGCTTGGTGTTTCCCTTTTCTTCGCCCAAAATCCTCCCGAGAAAAATCCCGGTCTCACCCTCCGGCGCGATGGCCATTGGCTCGTCATCGAGGGCAAACATCTCCCCGACGGCGAGCTCCGCATCAACTACCTCGAGGCCTACTGCCGCGCCAACTCCACCGATGCCGATTGGGTCAAGCACACCGTCATTAATCACAAGTGCGAGCTCATCTCCCTGAGCAATGACCGCAAAACGATGAAGCTCCGCGACACCCTCACCGACGGCGTCATTGTCGATCACACCATCACTGCCGGAACCGACGAGGTCACTTTTCAACTCACCGCCCACAATCCCACCTCGAAACGCTCCGAAGCCCACTGGGCGCAACCGTGCGTGCGGCTTGGCGAGTTCACCGGCTCCGAACACGGCACCGATCTCAGCAAAGGCGATATCGAAGACTACGTCCCCAAGTGCTTCATCTTCGTTGACGACAAACTCACCCGCATGCCCACTCCGCAATGGGCCACCGAAGCCCGCTACATTCCCGGCCAGGTTTGGTGTCCCAAAGACGTCCCCCGTAGCGACGTCAATCCCCGTCCCCTCAGCGAACTGGTCCCCAGCAACGGGCTCATCGGCTGCGTCAGCGGCAACAAAAAACTACTCTTCGCTACTGCTTGGGAACCCTACCAAGAACTCTTTCAGGGCGTCGCCCGCTGCCTTCACTCCGATTTCCGCCTCGGCGGCCTCAAGCCCAACGAGACCAAAAAGATCAAAGGCAAAATCTACCTCATGCAAAATGATACTGCTGCCCTCCAAAAACGCTACACCCAAGATTTCCCTGAGCACTAAGCTTCCCCGCCATTGGCGAGGGAGCTCTCAGCTCAGAGTCATCGTCGAATTCCCCTTGCACCTTTACTTCCCCTTCTCCATAGCGTCTCCATGAATTTCACCAACGTCACCGCCGAGGCTAAAGCCAATATCTATTTCGATGGAAAAGTCATCTCCCATTCGATCATCATGCCCGACGGCAGCAAGAAAACACTCGGCGTGATCCTCCCCGGCTCCTACCACTTCGGCACCGAAGCCGCCGAACGCATGGACATTGTCGGCGGCTCCTGCGAAGTCGTCCTAGATGGCTCGGAGGATCGCCAGTCAATCGAAAGCGACTCCTTCTTCGACGTTCCCGCCGACTCCGGCTTCACCATCGAAGTCACCGACGACGCCTGCCACTACGTCTGCTCATTTCTTTCCTAATGTCGCTGCGGATTTCATCCGCCAAGCCAGTTAAAACTACCTCTTCTTTCATTGCCACACCGCCCCTCAAAGGTAAAGCTGGTCAGCAATGAATCTCGAAGATCTACCCAAGGCCCTCCACCACGAAGGTGGGCTCTCCCGCCGCCTCTTTCTCGCCTACGCCGCTTCACTCTCATCGATCCCATTCCTGAGCCGCTACGCTTCTGCCGCACCAGCTCACTCCTTCACCAGCGATCCCTTCACTTTTGGCGTCGCCTCCGGGGACCCCGACCACGAAAGCGTCATCCTCTGGACTCGTCTCGCACCCAAGCCGCTCGAACCCGGCGGCGGCATGCCCAAGGCTCCAGTCGAAGTGCATTGGGAAATTGCCGAAGACAGTTCCTTCAAAAAAATCGTCCAGTCCGGTAAGATCAACGCCACACCGGAACTTGGCCACTCCGTCCACATCGAACCCCACGGCCTCAAGCCCGATCATTGGTATTCCTACCGCTTCAAATCCGGCGACGCCACCAGCCCAATCGGTCGCACCCGCACCATGCCCGCGCCCGACGCCTCTCCTGACAAACTTCGCTTTGCCGTCACATCCTGCCAAAACTTCGAGGCCGGACTCTTCACTGCCTACCAACAAATGGCAAAAGACAAGCCCGACTTGGTCTTCCATCTCGGCGACTACATTTACGAATATGCCTCCGGTCGAAATGGCAAGGTCCGCACCCACCAGGGACCGGAAATTGAAACGCTCGACCAATACCGCATTCGCTACGCACAATACAGAGGCGACAAAGATCTCCAGGCCATGCACGCCGCCTGTCCTTGGTTCGTCACTTGGGATGATCACGAATTCGACAACAACTGCGCTAACGACATTTCTGAACAGAAGAATGTCGACACCGCCAAGTTCCTGATCCGCCGCGCCAATGCCTATCAGGCCTACTACGAGATGATGCCACTGCGCACTTCCTCGCTTCCCGTCGGCCCCAACATGACGCTCTACCGCAAAGGAAGCTTCGGCACTCTCGCGGAATTCTTCATTCTCGACACCCGCCAATACCGCAGCGACCAGCCGAACAACGACCGGAAAAGTCCTCTCAACGCCGCCGCCACCAACCCGCGCAACACCCTCCTCGGCGAGACCCAGCGCAAGTGGCTTTTTGATTCCATGAGCGCGTCGAAGGGAACCTGGAACATCCTCGCCCAACAAGTCATGATGGCACTCGCCGACCGCTCCAGCGCCAAAGCACCCGCCAACTATTCCATGGACCAATGGCCCGGCTACGCCCACGAACGAGCCGCCCTCCTGAAGTACGTTCGCGATCACAAAATCACCAACCCCGTCGTCCTCACCGGCGACATCCACTCCAACTGGGCCAACGAACTTCGCATCGATGACTTCAAGCAGGAACAAGCGATTATCGCTACTGAATTTGTCACTACCTCCCTCTCCAGCGGCGGCAATGGCTCACCCACAATCAAGGGACTTGACGAATACCTTGGCCGTAATCCCTGCACCAAATTCCACAACCGCGAGCGCGGCTACATCATGTGCGAAGTCACTCCGAAGGCCTACACTGCAGACTACAAAGTCATCGATGAAGTCCTCAAACCAGGCGGGAAAACCACCTCACGCGCCAAGTTCACCGTCGAAGCCGGTAAACCGGGGATTCACAAGGCATGAGGGGTATTCAGTAATGCGACCGCAAAAAAGTCTTTCGAGAGGGATTTCCGCTTGTTGACGGCTACTTTTTTCTTTTCCCGTCTCACTGGCAAGACCGATTCTCGGCGATAGTTTATCGTCGGATAATACTGATTCTAGCCAAGGATCCAAGCAGCACCAGCCGATCTCAATCTGGAAAATTCCTAGGATTCGAAACCCGTAGAATTCCGATCACCAATCCACGCTTCTCGCCGAAGACATTTGCGATTTCTGTAAGATGACCAGCCGTTTCGAAGCCCAGCTTTTCGTTGATGCGTTTCGAGGCTTTGTTGTGATCAAAATAGAAACTCAGCAAGTTCTCCACCCCCAGCCGGGGACATTCCGTAATCATCTTTTCTTTTAACAAGGTCCCCAAGCCCTTTCCTTGGGCATCCGCCGAGAGATAAGTGCTAATCTCCGCCGTCTTGTCATATGCCGACCGGCCCCCGTAGAATGACCGTAAGTAGACACAGCCCAAAATCTCCCCATCCTCCTCCGCAACCCAGCACGGCCGCCTTTCCGGATCGAAATCCCGGAACCATTCCCTTCGTGACTCCACCGTGATCGGCTTTAAATCCGCCGTCGCCGCCCCACCCGGAATCGACTCATTATAGATCCCCACAATCGCCGGAAGATCCTCCTCAGTCGCATCCCGAATAGTCACAACCACAAGCTACCAACTCATCTCCCCCCATCCAGAGTTTTGTTCATTCCTACGCAGCGTGGGCTTTAGTCCGAGCGGCCTCCCCAAGCAAATCTGTGTGCATCTGCGAAATCTGCGGATAAACTCTCCCCCCGTGCCGCTCACCTTTCATCCCCGTTCCCTCTCCCTTCCCAAGCTGGGGATGCAACTCGACCCCCATCGCGCCTGCCCTTTCGCCTTCGTCTCCCACGGCCACGCCGACCACTTCGCCCGACACGAAAAAATCCTCTGCTCCGTTCCCACCGGTCACATTATCCGCAGGCGCTACTCCGTCGCCAAAGACCGACTCCTTCTCCTCGACTGGGAAGATCAAATCACCATCGACGGGCACCACATCCAACTCTTCCCCGCCGGGCACATCACCGGCTCCGCCATGATCCGTATCGAACACGACGGCGAATCCCTCCTCTACACCGGCGATTTCAAAACGCGCGATTCCTTCACCGCCGAATCCCCTGTCTTTCCCCAAGCCGACATCCTCGCCATGGAAACGACCTTCGGCCTCCCCCACTTCATTTTCCCACCCACCGAAAAAATTCACACCAACATTCTCACCTTCGCCAAGGAAGGACTCGAACTCGACGAGACGCCCATTTTCTATGCCTACTCGCTCGGCAAAGCCCAGGAAGTCTACGCCATCCTCACCCGCGCCAAGCTCCCCGTCGTTCTCAACAAGTCGGTCTACGAAATGACCCAAGCCGTCCGGGAAACCGGAATCAATCTTGCCGAACCCAAACTCCTCGGCGAGGCCATCCCACCCGGTAGCATTGTCATCGCACCGCCCAACTTCGGCAAAACTCTCCTCGTCAAAAACCTCAAGGCCAAACGCACCGCAATGCTCAGTGGCTGGGCTCTCACCAAAGGCGCGCAATACCGCTACCATGTCGACACCCTTTTCCCTCTCTCCGACCACGCCGACTTTCCAAGCCTCCTCGAAGCAGTCGAAAAAGTCTCCCCCAAACTCATCTACACCCTCCACGGCAGCACCCGCAAGTTTGCTACCGAACTCCGCGCCCGCGGCCACGATGCCTGGTCCATTTACGGTAATGACCAACTCGAGCTCTTTGGGAAAGAGGAGCTACCAAATTTTACTGAAGGTCGCTAAGATCATATCGTTGGCAAAACATAACGATAACGGCTTGGCGCTTGGAGTCCGCCGCTACGTTCTCTACAAATAATCCTTGAACGTGAGCAGCGGGAGAAAGGAAATGAGAGCGAGAATCTTCATCGAAAAAACTAGCGAGCCGAAGTCGCAAGGGCTTGTTTTTCCTTCAAGATCTTCCGGAATTCCTCGAGCCTAGGATGGAGATCATCCCGGCCGGCGAGATTCTTCTTCTCCTCCGGATCGCGAGTGAGATTATAGAGTTCCTCCCCATCCGGCCACTTGCCGTAGCGCCAACGTTGATTGCGGAGGGCGTAACCCATGTCCTTGCCGCGGGTCACAATGCTGTAGGCATACTTCTTTTTCCCAAGACGCTCCGGGTGATCGAGTAATGGACGTAAGGAGGTTCCCTGAAGATAGTCCGGCGGCGTCAGTCCGGTGAGTTGCGCGAGAGTCGGATAGATATCGATCAACTCAACCATCGCTTCGGACCTCGTCCCCGGCTTGGTCAGCCCCGGGGCGTGAATGATAAAGGGCACCTTGGCCCCAATGTCGAAAAGGGTCACTTTCCCCCACAGGAAATGATCGCCGAGATGGTATCCATGATCAGAAGTGAAGATCACGATAGTGTCCTCCCACTGTCCGCTTTCCTTGAGAGCATCGAAGACCAACTTGACCTGCGCATCGATAAAGGAAATACACGCGTGATAGGCCTGCATGTATTCGCGACGAAGAGCGTCATTTTCTTTGGAAAACTCAAAACCAAATTCCTTGAAGCGGGTATTCATGGCCCTCTTCGGCAGGGTTTCCCATAGGTTTCTCGGGTCCGGCTTGTAGACAATCCCGCTCGTCGGATAGAGATCGAAATACTTCTGTGGCGCGAGGAAGGGCACGTGAGGTTTTTGAATGCCGCAGGCCATGAAAAACGGCTTGTCTCCGTTGGGTTTTTCTTTGAGCCACTTCACGACCTGACGGGCATTCTTGCCATCCTTGTGCTGCGCATCGCTGAGCCCACTCGCGCCGTATCCCGGCGGCGTTTGGGCATCGAGCGTGGCCTTGGCTTTCTTTTCCAGAACGCGCCAGGCTTTGCGGTTTTTTTGGAGACCCACCGAGCCGTTCTCCGCTTCAAATTTCTTGCGAGCCTTCGTCACCACAGGAAGCTCATCATTTACAAAGCGGAGGAACTCGCTCCAGGCAATCTCACCATGTTCATGTCGCGGCGAATGGAAAACCTTCCCCACACTTCCGGTCCAGTAACCATTCTTTTTGAAAAACTCCGGCATGGATATTGTCCCCGGCCGGGTCCGACGAATGTCCGCCTTGTTATCGATGACCCCGGACGATTGCGGATAGAGGCCATTTAAAAAAGAAGCCCGCGACGGCCCACACACCGGATACTGACAGAAGGCCCGATTGAAGGTCATGGCTTCGGAAGCAAACCGGGATAGAGTAGGCGTCTTGATATACTCGTATCCCGAAGTGGCCACATGAGTGTTGAGATCATCGCAGACAATGAAGAGAACATTTTTCTTTCCGCTCTTCTTGGGGGGCGCCTTCTTCTGAGCGGGTCCCGGAACTTTCTTCTCATGTGGCGTCTTTTTCCCCGTCCCCTCTCCCTTCGACCAGTGAAAAGACTCACCCTCCAAAACAAGATCGTTACGGACGTTGAATTTGGTTTCCTGCGGAGCGAAAATCTTGGGCGCAGCCTTTCGGAGAGAACTCTTAATTTCGTCGTACTTGGAATTTCCCGCCAGGTTCGCCCACTCATTGGGGTCCTTCTTCACGTCGTAAAGTTCCTCTCCGTCTTTCCCATAGGAAATGTAACGCCAATCACGATTGATCACGGCATATTCTCCCGGCGTCATATAAGGTAAATAGACCTCGCGGTCTTTGGCCGCCTCGGGATTTCCAAGAGTCTTGGCGAGTGAGGTCCCTTCGAGTTTCTGCCTAGGCTTCGACAAGCCGCACATCTCGACAAAAGTGGGATACATGTCGATCAAGCTCGCCGTGACATCGGTCTTCTTCCCCTTGGCGACTCCCGGACCAGCCCAAATAAAAGGCACATTGGAAGTACGCTCCCACAGGGTGTGCTTTCCCCAATCTCCTTTTTCCCCGTGGTGATAGCCATGATCACTCCACAACACCACAATGGTATTATCGGCATAGGGGCTGGCCTCCAGAGCATCGAGAACCCGCCCCATCATGGCATCGGCATAGCTCATGCAGGCCAAGTACCCGTGGATGGCGTCATCAACCGCATCGAGGCTCTCGAGCTTTTTGTGGATCTTGGAGCGATTGGTTTTCATCTTCCTCATCCGCTCGGGAAGATCGTCGAGGTCATCCGCTTTATACGGCGGGAGCTCGAGCTTTTTGGGGTCGTAGAGATCGAAGTATTTTTTCGGGCAATAGTTTGGGAAATGCGGCGCGTAGATTCCCGCTGCGAGGAAGAAAGGTTTGTCGTGTTTCTTCCCCAATTGTTCGACGGCCCAATTGATCCGCTGGGTGTCGGACATCTCCTCCTCCTTGTCATTTGGAATGGGCCCCCACTCGAGGAAAAGTCCGCCGGTTATTTTTTGCCCCTTGTTGTAGATGCTGTTCGGAAAAGGATCGGGAAACGGAACCTCTTCGCTAAAGGAGTCGAGGGGCCAACCAGATTCGCGTTGCGATTTGTTGCGCAGAAAAAACTCGCTCCATCCACGCTGGTCGATGTTGCCAGCCGGATGATGAAAGAGCTTCCCCGCTCCCAAGGTGGTGTAACCCGCCTTAGAAAAGCTCATCTGCAAGGCCTCGATCTCAGGATGATGCACAAAATAATTGGCACTCGTATAACAACCGGTCGTCGACGCGAACTGTCCCGAAAAAATCGCCGCTCGGGAAGGCGCACAAAAAACTCCCGCGGTGTGGGCATTGGAGAAATTCACCCCACGTCCAGCCAGCTTATCGATATTCGGCGTGATCGCTCTGGGTGTCGTTTCCAAACAACCAATCCAGTCGTTCATGTCATCGACAGCGAGGAAGAGAACGTTGGGGCGATCTTTGGCGACAGCCTGGCCGAGAACAAGGAGCAGCAGATAAAGTGAGGCGAATTTCATAAAAAAGTGAGCAGCTATTTGTTGGAAGTTTTAGAAGATGGCAATTCGCCACGAAGGAGTTTTCCTCCCTGTCCGGTGAGTTTCAGATAGTGGTCGCTTGGCAGGCCTTCGTAGTCGAGGAATCGCACCCCTTCCCCCACCGGAGGATGATTGGTGCATTTGAAAATAGCCGTTGCCTCATCGATTTCGTCAAACATTGCGATGTATGCCGTCTCCACGCCCGCTGCCCGGGTGCCCACGAATTGATCCCAGAGAAAACGACCTTTTCGTCGGGGAATCGCTCCCAATTTCTCTCCATTCATATTGTGCCAGCTGAACCCGGGATAAAGCACCGGAAGGTAAGCGATCCTATTGCCCTCACACCACTTTCGATCAGCGACCTGATTGGCGACGTATTTCCCCGATTTAAAGTCCACCTGGTGATATCGCCCCACCGCCCACGGGCTGATGATGTCCACTAACTTGAGGACTTCATGGAAGCGTTCATCCGAGATGGAATCACGGACTTGCTCCCGCCAACCAAAGGGAACTCCCAACATCACACTCACTCCCCCCCACTCGGGATTGTGTTTCAGAAGACGAATGAATTTTTCGCAATCTTCCAAATTGTATCCGCGCTTGTCATTGAAGCCGACGCCCCAAATTGCCACAAGAGGTTTGCCTTGATGCTGCAAATAGGCGCGATCATTGGGGTCCGTTCCAAGCTTCATTTCCGTCCGAAGTTTTTTCCAATCCCGCGCCAAACGATTGAAGTCTTCCGATTTCAAGCCACTTAAATCATACATCAGGGCATAGCATCGCCCATTGGCATTTGCGGCATCGCGACAATGCATCAGCTTTTGATTGTCCGATTTGAGGTGATTATAGGATCGATGTTCTTTTGCCCCCACCAAGCCAAAGCGCTGCACAAATGCTCCATCGATCCCATAGTCCTTCATCCACTTGAAATGACGATTCACCGTTTTGGGATGCAGCGAGCTAAACACTTCCGCCGCACTCCCATCCTTCATTTTGAATGGTGTGGCAAATTTTTCGTCCTGATCAAATTCCGTAAGATCCGGCCACAGATCAATGGTGCACGCTCCCGGCTCAAACTTCCGCCCCTTTTGATAATGATAAAATCCCATTCCCGAGCCATCACCTTCCGCCCGAAACCATCCCTGATATCCCGTAAGCACCTTCCCCTTAATTCCACTCGGGTGTTCGCCTCGATTACTCGTTTCCTTCGCCGAGGTCAAAACCCCATAGGCCTCGTCCATCGAAACAGGCTTGGCCGAAACGGATCCCAACAGCAGCGACCAGAGCAGAATGCGAGGAAAAATCATTGGTTAATCATACGAGTTAGAGTTTCAAATATTCCAGTCCCCAAATCGGGGACAACCTATCCAGCGATCATCTCAAGATAGAGTTTCTCCACTTTGTTCCTGGCCCATCCGGTCTTACGCAAAAACTTCAGCGTCGATTTAACCGAGGGATCATTGGCAAAACAGCGGATGCGAATCCGGTCGCTTAATTCGTCCCACCCAAAGTGCTCCACCAAGTCGGTGACGATTTTCTCCAGTGTTACGCCATGCAAGGGATCACTCATACCGGACGACAAAGGACGAAGGGTGAAACCACAAGAGCCTGGAATTGTTGGTCTGAATCTTCCCACTGCGCCGCATGCAGGGCCTCAATCTTCACAATCTCACCCGCCTTAAGCCAGCGCTCCACGGATTCCTTGTCATCCTCTGAAATGGCCGCACCGACATCCTCAAGGGCAAGCTCCGGGTCCACAAAATGTAGCACCCCATTCTCGTAATGCGGCTTCAAATAATCCCATCCACATTCTCCGGAATACTTCGCCAGCTTCTCGCTGGTGGTGCTTCCGTCCTCACCCAGCATCCCGTATTGCATTTGCTCCGAATCACTCATGAGAGAATCCTAACGGTTTGTGCTCCTTTTCCAAGCGTTCCGCTTTTGCGAATGCGGCAACGGAGACCGCCCTTGCCTTTCAGAAATTCCTCTGTGCCCGGCGCACAAGCCTGATCCATCCAGTAGCAGGGCTTTGCCTCCTCACTTCCCTCAAATTCCAATTCCCCAATCGCGAAACGCTTTCCAATCAAGGAATTTAAATCGACCCCATCGATAATGACATTACGCCGAAAAGCCGAGGTCTCCAAATCCGGCAGCGAAAACTCATTCTTCACCGCTTCATAAACCGCAAAATCGAAAAAGGTAATCTGCCCTTTGTAATCTTCCTTGTAATCAAAAAACCGATCCCCCCGAACACCACTTCCCGAGACCAACTCAAAGGTATCGCAATCAATGATTTCGTTTTCCTTCCGCCCCTTCCCGTGACGACCATAAAAATCGTGACCCGGTGAAATGTAGAGATGGGAAATTCTCCCCCTGCATTCGCTCATGCCCGAGAGTTATCAGAGAGTTCCCAAAAATCAATCAATGGAGCTTGTATGAAGGCCTCACCGCGGGCGCCGCCCTGACCGGAGCTCTGATAACCGGAGTCGGGCACACCACAGGTGACGAACGAATAGTCGGAACTAAACTCACCGGAGATCTCCGAATCGGGATCACCGGAGGACAATAAGTAGGGCTTGGTGACCTCCTGATCACCGTCCTTGCCGATGGGCAGTAGGTGGAACTCGATGGCCTGCCTGAATACCAGGTTGGATGAATCACCGAAGATGAGTAGCGATCGAGCGACGAAATTCCTCGAGACCTTGCATCGGTGACTTGAGTGATCTGAACCGGCCTCTTGGCCTCAGCAAGCGCACGCTCCAGGGCGGCAATCCGCTTTTGGACCGCAATCTTTTTTTGCTCCTCCTTGATCTTGGCCATTCTCTCTTCGACCGCTTTCTCCCAACGATAGCGGGCTAATCTCTCAGAATTTCGGGCCTCCAAAAAACGAGTCACATCAAAATGAAACCTCTCCT
>JAKMEV010000338.1:0-2616 GCA_022425785.1 Akkermansiaceae bacterium
GCCTCTCTCTTTGCTGGCGAACTGATGAAGCTCTACCAACGCTACACCGAAGGGAGAGGCTGGAAATGTGAACACCTCGGGAGCAGCCCTTCCGACGTCGGCGGATACAAAGAGGTCATTCTTAAGGTCACAGGTGAAGAGGTTTTCCGCTTCCTGAAATACGAGTCCGGTGTTCACCGGGTTCAGCGGGTTCCAGCCACTGAAACCCAGGGCCGAATCCACACCTCGACAGTCACCGTCGCGGTCCTCCCCGAAGCGGAAGAAATCGACTTCCAGCTCCGCCCAGAGGACCTCCACATTCAAGCCACCCGCTCCGGTGGCTCAGGCGGACAACACGTCAATACCACCGACTCCGCCGTCCAAATCACCTACCTGCCCACCGGCCTTCAGGTAAAGTGTCAAGACGGACGCTCCCAAACCCAGAACAAAGCCCTAGGCCTCGAGATTCTCCGCGCCAAGCTCTTCGAAATCGCGCAACGCGAAGCACAAGATAGCTACTCGGCCCAACGTAAGTCTCTTGTGGGATCCGGAGACCGTTCAGAGAAGATTCGCACCTACAATTTTCCGCAATCCCGCGTCACCGATCATCGAATCAATCACACTTCCCACAACATGGAGGGAATTATGAACGGTGAGATCAACGAGTTCACCGACCACCTGCAAAAAGCAGAAATGGAGCAACGTCTTGCGGAAGAGGAGATTTCCTAGCTCTTCCCTATCTTGCTCGCAAGTTATTCACAATTTATTCACAGGCTAATTGAATGACGACGATCCTCGATGTTTTAGAGAAAGGAGCCCAATTCCTGGAGAATAAGGGCATCAAGGACGCTCGGCTCAATATGGAGCTTCTCGTAGCTCACGAACTGGGATTGAAGCGGATGGACCTCTATCTCCGCTTCGATCAGCCGCTCGAAGAAACGCAAATTATCCAATTACGAGAAAAACTGAAATTAAGAGCTCAAAACACTCCCCTCCAACACTTAAACGGAAATGTGAGCTTCCATCATCTCGATTTTCAGTGTGACCACCGGGCATTGATCCCCCGCCCAGAAACCGAGGAACTCGTCGAGATCGCTCTTGGGCTAGATTTCCCCAAACCCGCGCGGATCCTCGACCTGGGATGCGGCTCAGGCGTCCTCGGGCTGAGCATTGTGAACAAGCTGGGAGCAAATTGTGAACAACTCGTTTTGGCGGACTTATCCACAGATGCTCTCAGCCTCTCAAGGGAGAACGCCGAGACTCACGAGATCCCAGCCGAGTTCATAAAGAGTGATCTTTTCAACGAAATCAACGGAGTCTTCGACCTGATCGTCGCCAATCTCCCCTACATTCCTGAAACCGAGCGGGATTCCCTCGAGCCAGAAGTGCTGCACGACCCGGAAATGGCTCTTTTCAGTGGCGAAGACGGACTTGATCTCTTGCGACGCTTTTCCTGCGAATGCCTCAATTATCTCAGCCCCAAGGGAGTCGTTGCACTGGAAGTCGGGCATCAGCAAGGCGAGGTAATTGCCGAACTTCTGCGAAAGGCCGGACTGGACGACGTCGAAGTCCGGGAAGACCTGTGTGGAATCAAGCGCTTTCCACTTGCACGAAAGCCCTAAACCCGTCACCCAACCCCCCTCGCTAACACTGTTCTATGGATAAACTCATTGTTCATGGCGGCTCTAAGCTTACCGGATCGATCAATATTTCCGGTTCCAAGAATGCCTCCCTCCCCATCCTAGCCGCTTCCTTGCTGACCGATCAGCAGGTGATCATCGAGCGCGTCCCCGATGTTTCCGATACCAACTACATGCTTCAAATCCTCAGCGCCCTGGGTTGCGAGGTTGAGCGTTACAGCGGCACTGTCAAAATCACGGCAGCCAATATTATTTCCGAAGCACCGTATGAGATCGTGCGTAAGATGCGCGCCTCCATTTGCGTGATGGGCCCACTGATCGCCCGACTGGGACGAGCCAGCGTCTCGATGCCCGGCGGGTGCGTGATTGGAGACCGCCCCATCGATCTTCATTTAAAGGGCCTCAAAGCCATCGGGGCCCAGATTGACACCGAAGGCGGCAATATGATTATTGAGGCTGAGAGCGGACTCAAGGGACGGCACGTAGACCTTCGCGGAAAGCACGGTCCCACCGTTCTCGGAACGGACAACCTCATGATGGCTGCCGTTCTTGCCCAAGGAACGACCATCATCGAATCCGCTGCCTGTGAACCGGAGGTCGTCGATCTTGCCGACTTCCTCAACAGCATGGGCGCCAAAATCACGGGCGCAGGAACCCGGCAAATCACTATCGAGGGAGTTACCTCACTTGGCGGAACCCATCATACCGTCATCCCAGACCGTATCGAAGCAGGGACGTTCATGGTCGCCGGCTCAATGGCCAGCGAGAGCGGTATTATCCTCAATCGGGTCCGCGAGGATCAACTACTCGGTGCGACCGAGAAACTCCGCGAATCTGGTCACCTCGTCAGATTCTCCGACTGCGGAACTTCCGTGAGCGTTTCCAGAGGTGACACCGCCAAGGGATGCCAAATCACCACCGCCCCCCACCCCGGATTCCCCACCGATATGCAGGCCCAATTCACCGCCCTGTTCGCGACCACTCCGGGCATCTCAAT
>JAKMEV010000341.1:0-4975 GCA_022425785.1 Akkermansiaceae bacterium
TCTCGGAGAAAAAGCGCCTGGTCTCCTCCAACATGGCCTGCCTGAGAACATCATCATACTCGGGATAGAGTTTCTCATCTGGAGTCGTGGCATCGATGTCCTTTAGCTCGAGCCATTGATCGAGGAAATCTTCGACAAAGCGCTGCGCCTTCTCGTCCGCGAGCATCCGATTGACTTCGTTAGTGAGAACCTCCGGATCATTCAGTCGACCTCCGGCAGCGAGAAACAAGAGCTGATCATCGGGCAGACTCTTCCAGAGAAGATATGAAAGCCTCGTCGCCAGGGCATAATCGTCAAGTGGGCCGGGTGCGGCCTCGTGATAGAGAAACTCAGGCGAACTCAACAGGGCACGCAGGACGACTCGAAGCCCTTCCTCGAAACCACGACCGCTCTCAAGCACCGGTTTCGCAAGCGCCGCCCAAGTTTCCGGTTCGTCATCCCGGAGCGGACGTCGCAAGGCCCGCGGCCCAATTCGGCTCACCACTTCTTTAATCTGCACCATTGGGTTTTTTCCGAGGACGATGGAATAATTTCCTTTCGGGATAGCTCGAAATTCAACGTCACCGAGCAGATTCCGCGTGCGCTCGGGAGGCCATTGTTTCTCAAGCGGACCCTCCAGCGTGAGACGGCGAATCGCGACTCCTTCGCCACGATAATCTCTGGCGCCGACCGCCAAGACGTCTCGACCATTTCGGTCGCAGTCGAGATCAGCAGGTGCCAGATAGAAGTAATCACCTGGAGCAAAGTAGTGTTGGACTTCGATCTGCCTTGGCTTACCCGGATTGAGTTGCCAACTGCCGATCAACTCACGAACCCCGCTCAGATCGTTCCCCCGGTAGATACAAAAGGTAACGGGTGTCCTTGCTTGAAAGGCATACGCTTCCGCCTTGATGCGATACTGCCCCGGCACTTTGAAGCGGATTCCCATATGATCACTCTGAGTGGTGTGCGGCCGATCGTCGAAAGTCACCATGGCGTCCTCCGTTCGCAACACGGTATTTCCCCCGCGTCGAAGTTCCCTTTCAAACCACATCATGAGATAAGAATGATTCCGATAATCGATCAGACGTGGTTTGGGGGTCGGCCTCGGTCGTAATTCGATCGCCTCGTCAATCGCGGCGTCGGCCGTGGCGAGATAGCTGCGGATATGCACGGGCGAGATTCCTTGATTTGAAGCTATCGTATCGAAAGTAGAGGTCGTGTTTTCCGGCGGCAGCTTCGAAGCGAGATCACCGCCGATGCCGAGGAGGTCGTGCAAGGTGTATTCGTATTCAGTCCGGGTGAGCCGCCGCACCGGAGTGCGCCCGTCCTTTATCTGCTTTGTTAAACTTGCATCGCGAAGGTGTTGATGAAGCGTTGTAAGCGCCTTATTCTTAATTACACGATCTGGACGTTTTTTCTTCTTGGGCGGCATCTCGCCACTTTCGACTTGGTCAAAGATCTTTACCCATTGGCGAAAGGTGGCGGCATCGGATAAGTCATGTCCGAGTTTTTCAAAATTCAACTGCGTATCGGTATTCGCATCATGGCAATCAATGCAGGATGCCTCAATTAGGGGGCGAACTTTCTCCTGTTCGAAGCCGCGAGAAGTTGCCGTCTGGAGGGCGAGTAACAGGACATTTAATTTGTCCTTTCCGAAACCAGAGGAACCCAGCAACAAGAAACATAGAAATGAGAGAACGAACTTGCTCATTTTGGTGCGTCTTCGAAGTGCGGGTATCGATAGTCGGCTTTGTCGCTGGTCGAAACCTTTTGCGTCGAACCATCTTCGGGTTTGTATAGGTAGAGCTTACCGCCAGCTTGATAAACGATCGAAGATTCGTCTTTCGACCAACGCGGGTAGGCAAACCAGATCGGTTTCCCGTCCTCGTTTGCGAAGGGCTTTGTATTGGTGATCGTACGGCTCTTGGCGTCGAAGTCCGCGACGTAAAGCGTGCGCCCGGGAACTCGTCGTTTGAATCCGCGTTGAAACTCGAAGCAGACTCTCGTTTCCGTCGGTGAGAGACTGACCCGGTCTAGTACTCCCGTATTTGCAAGCTCACACTGAATCCGCTCGAAGGTCGGATTGGCATTCTTTCCATGAGTCATCAGATAGTAGCCCATGCCTTGGCTAGGTGGGTTGGATCGGACAAGGATCCGGCCATCCGTAAGACAGGTGTAGGCCCAGGTATGATATCCCTTGTCGGTGAGAGGAAATTCCTCACCTGGTTTTGCGCCCACCTTACTGGCCATCACCACGTAGCCACCGGTCTTTGGGTTCTTTCGATTCCAAATCGGCGTGTTGCTTCCATCACGCGTCCAAGTTTGATTGAAGTCGGTATGCGTGCCGCCGGTGAGTTGATGGAGCCCGGTTCCATCCGCATTGATAATATGGATGGCCGTCTTCCATTTCGAAACATCGGGATCGTTTTTCAATCTGCGGAAGAAGACGAGCATGTCGTCGGTCTTCGACCAAGAGGGCTTGAAGTCGTGGTGACCAGTGGTGAGCGGTTTGCCCTCGGGTTGACCGTAGGTATTGACGTGGATTTCGCCGTTCATGTAATACGAGCCTCGATTGGTTTTATTCCGGACTGCGGGAGCGTCTCCGGCGACATGGGTGAGGATCCTGATGAACGAGGCTCCTCGGTTGGGCATCTTGGGATCGATACGGCGTTTCTCTTTCCAGAGTTGGCTGACCAAGGCTTGCTGTTCTGGTTTCAGTCCGGCCAAGACCTTCTCGACGTAGGCTTGGTGGCGGTTTCCGTGGTAGCCTTTCGGAAGCGGATTTTTGTCGATCCGAGCGAGAAGCATTGCCTTATCGGAAGCCTTGGTGGCGGACCGAGCGAGCATCTCTTCTTGGACCTTCTTCGCGACCGACTGCTCCCCAGGTGCGGGCCATTCGGGAGCATCCGCCATGACGCTCCGGTAGATGGCGGCGGCTTGCTCTTTCAATCGTGCGGCGAGTTCGGGGTGCTTGAGTGCAATGTTGTCTTGCTGACCGGGATCCTTGGAGAGGTCATAGAGTTGAACACGGCCGATTCCGTTCTTTTTGAGTTCCGGGATCCAGGACTCCTGAAAGTAATACAATTTCCGAAACTGCGCCCTCAGTCGATTGGCTTCGGGATTGGCGAAGTTCCCGTTAAACATCCGGGAGCGAAGATTCATTCCGTCCAGCTCTTTCTCAAGATCATCGCCGAGGACTTTCTTGACCTGTTCCATGAGTCGATCCGCAGTTTTAATGTCAATTGGCGATCTCGCCGTGGAGGAGGCGAAAAGGGTGTGGTTCCCCGCTCTCATGACCATGCTTGCATCACTCATCACAACGAGAGGTTGATGCCGGGAGAAAGTTCCGGTCCCAGTAAGCAGAGGCGCGAGGTCGGATCCGTCGAGATGAACTTCCTCGGGTTTGTCGATGCCGATCAGCCCGCAGAGGGTGGGCAGTAGGTCAACCGCTCCGGCCGGCTCATCTTCGACCCGGCCACCGGGGATCCCGTCTTTCCAGTAAACGATACCCGGAACGCGATGCCCGCCTTCGAAAAGCGCTCCCTTCTTGCCCCGAAGTTCACCGTTTCGCTCCTGCAGGTAACTGCCATTGTCAGAGGAATAGATGATGATCGTGTTGTCGAGCTCGCCGAGTTTTTCGAGTTTTTCGACAAGTCGCCCGATGGCCCGATCCGTATTGTCGATGGTGCCGCTGTAGATTGCTTCCCGTTCGTTGAGTGCGCCATACTGGGAAACGATCTCGTCGGGCGCCGCGATCGGGTCGTGGGGTTCGTTGAACCAGAGATTGAGAAAGAAAGGTTCGTCGCCGTCGCGTTTTTCATCGAGCCAAGTGAGGGCCTCGTCGACAACGATCTGGCAGGAATAGCCTTCGATCTTGCCGACGCGCTCTCCGTTGCGCATGAAGTTGGTCGGGTTCTTGTGACTGGGGCCCGGGCCATTGACGACGCCGAACCAGTAGTCGAAGCCATGATCGGCGGGAGTAGGATTTTTGCGATTTTGAACGGGCATGCCGAGGTGCCACTTTCCGAAGTGAGCGGTGGCGTAACCGTTTTTCTTGAGCACTTCGGCGATGGTCGTTTCGCTCTCCAGGAGATGCATGCGGTGAAAGCGCTCGTCGAGGACGGAGTAGACACCGGTGCGAGGATTGAGGCGACCTGTGAGATAAGTAGCGCGCGAGGGAGAGCATGTCGGAGCTCCCGAGTGGAAATCGGTGAAGCGCACGCCTCCGGTGGCCAATTTATCGAGAACGGGAGTCTTCACCGGACCGCCGTAACAAGCAAGGTCCCGGTAACCGAGATCATCGACAAGTAGAGTGACAACATTGGGCGCTTTGTCCTTGGCCAACCCGGAAAAGGTCAGCGACAGGAAACTCAGAAATGTAAGGACGTTTTTCACGGTCAGCTTGTAATCTTAATGACAATCACTCCGATCGAACGCGGAATTTGAAATTGGAAACACGGCCGCCTCTGCGGACCGTGATTTTCTGGCTCTGCTCACCCAACTTTTCATGCCAGGCAGAGAGCTCGTAATCTCCTGGCGGAAGATCCAAAATCTCAAACTCCCCTTCCGGGTTCGTCACCGCATAGAAGGGATGATCCATGACCCACAGGTGGGCTTCCATCCACCGATGAAAATCGCATTTGAGTGTGATTGGACCTTCGGCTTGGTCGAAGGTCTTTTCCCGATCGGGTGAACCTTGTGGTTGGGCGATATTAAATTGGCGGTTCTTCCTCGAAAGTGAACGAACGTTATGAATGAAAGGATCCCCGTTTTTCATCAGAAGCTCCTGACCAACGCGAACCCCCTGGACGCGAGGTGTGAAGATCGAGCCTTGTTGATCGAGAATAGCTGGCTCGCCGGGAGGTTTGTATTCACCGGGAGGAGGATTTTTAACGTAAACGAACACATTGGCGAGCCCGCCGGATTTCCCAACGAGGACGCTCTCGTCGCGTGGCTGGCTTTGGTGGAGCTTGCGGCTCGACTCGTCCATGTG
>JAKMEV010000345.1:0-4885 GCA_022425785.1 Akkermansiaceae bacterium
GAGGGAAATAGGCGTTTTGGTGCCCGGTGGCCTTGAAGCGGTCATCGAGGTCACGTTGAATCGCCTCCCAAATGGCAAACCCCCACGGTTTGATCACCATGCAGCCACGGGTTTCGGAATTCTCGGCAAGATCAGCAGCGCGGACGACTTGTTGATACCATTCGGGAAAATTCTCAGAGCGGGTAGGAGTGATTGCAGATTTTGGCTTCGCCATAACGAGGCGAACCATCAGGCAAAGAGGCAGTAAGGCAAAGCGAAATCGGGAGAGGATTTATGGAAAGTCGATGTCCTACTCCGGAAGGTATTTGCAGGGGATGCTGAAGTTGAGCGAGCCTGCTTGCCGGGGTGGGTCGATCTCAAGAGAGATGACGGAAGCTTTCTTGACCCGGATGGTGCAGAAGGTGGCGCCGAGAAGGTACTCGACGAAGGTTGAGAAGTCGGGTTCGTGTCCCACGATGGCGACAGCGTCAATCTCGCGGTAGGCGGAGAGTTCCTGAAGGGCGACTTCGGGGCGCATGCCGCAGGAAAGCCAGGACACGATAAGAGGAGAGGGGCATCCTTCCCCGGCGAGGATCTCCGCGGTTTCTTTGGCGCGTAGGACCGGGCTGGTGAGGACGAGGTCGGGGATGAGGTCGCTCTCGCGAAGGAAGGTCCCAACTCGGTGGGCTTGCTTGATTCCCTTGGGCACCAGAGAACGGACAAGGTCGCCGCCGGAGAGCCCGTGGGCGTCGGCGGTGGCGTGTCTAACAAGATAGAGTGTCATGTTACATCGTCATACCGCCATCGACCGCGAGGACCTGCCCGGTGATGTAACGGGCGGCCGGGCTGGCGAGGAAGAGGACGGTGTTGGCAATGTCATCAACCTGACCGAAATCGGCGAGAGGGACTTTGGCCACGATGCCGGCCTTAAGCTCGTCAGAGAGTTCGTCGGTCATGTCAGTAGTGATAAATCCGGGGGCGATGGCGTTGCAGGTGACTTTGCGTCCGGCGAGTTCGCGGGCGATGGATTTGGTGAAGCCGATGAGGCCGGCCTTGGAGGCGGCGTAGTTGGCTTGACCGGCATTTCCAATGAGTCCAATGACGGAGCTGATGTTGATGATGCGCGGGTCGGTGCCTTTCATTAGCGAACGCTGAAGGGCTTTGACGAGGTTGAAGGCGCCCTTGAGGTTGGTATCGAGAACAGTGTCCCAGTCCTCGCTTTTCATGCGCATGAGAAGCCCGTCGCGCGTAACGCCGGCGTTGTTGACGAGGACATCAATGCCGCCAAGATCTTCGAGGATTTGCTTTCCGGTTTCCTGAACGGCATCGTAGTCTGCGACGTCGAGACCGTAGAAGCGGGCACTGTCGGGGAACTCGGCGTTGATGGCCTTGGCCGCCGCGCCACAGCTGGTTTCGTTTCGGCTGATGATCGCGACTTTTCCTCCTTCGCGAGCGAAGGCGTGGGCGATGGCTTTGCCGATGCCGCGTCCGGCTCCGGTGATGACAACACGTTTTCCTGAGAATTGAGACATTACTTGGTTTGTTGGGTTAAGAGTTATTGAGTGATGGATTATTCGCTTTTGCGAGGGCGCTGGCTCATGACGAGACGAACGACGGCGAGGGGGAGGAGGCTGATGAGTCCGGCGACGGCGGTAACCTTAAGGCCCGGGTAGACGCGGGGACGTTCGTTGATGAGAGCTTGCAGGGAATCGCGCACAACATGCGGGGCGGGGACGTAGAAGGTTTCTTGAACGGGGAGTTTGGTGGTGGTGCCGCGTCGGGCGGTGTCACCGAAGCCGGTTTTGATAGGCCCTGGGCAGACGGCGAGGACGCGCACGCCCTGTGAGCGGAGTTCCAGTCGAAGGGCTTCGCTGAAACTGGAAACGTAGGCTTTGGTCGCGGCGTAGACCGCAAAGTCTGGAATGGGAAGGTCGCCTGCCAGTGAGCTGAGATTGAGAATGGCACCACGTTGGGCGATAAGGCCGGGAAGGAGGGCGTGGGAGAGGTGGGTGAGGGCCTCGACGTTGAGGCGGATCATCTGCTCGGTCTTGGACCAATCGGAAGTACGAAATTCGCCGTAGTCTCCCATGCCGGCGTTGTTGATGAGGCAGTCGGGATACAGATCATCTTCGGAGAGCGCGTTGATGAGGTGAATACGGGCCCTGGGATCGGTGAGATCACTGACGAGGACCTTGACCTTGAGGTCGGGGTGGGCCGCGACCAATTCTTCCGCGATTTCCTCAAGAACTTTTTCGCGTCGGGCAACGAGAATGAGGGTTTGGACGTGCGGAGCGAGTTGGCGGGAAAATTCCAGCCCTAATCCGGAGCTGGCCCCGGTAATGAGGACGCAGCGGAAGTTGGAGCTGGATTGAGGTTTCACAGGTGATGCTTGTTACGCAGGCTGCTGTCCGCCTTGCTGCTGTTCGTCCACTTTGATAATGCGAAGGGGAAGACGCTGAATGAGTTCTCCGTCGACGAGGATGTCTACTGAGTAAACTCCGGGGCGGGGGAACTGAAGTCCCTGGAATCCCACGATGAGGTGGCGGCTGACAAAGGCAACATTGTCGGGAACTTGAACGGGCATGGCTCCTTTAATGGGCATTTTGTCGTTGATGGCATTTCCATCTTCGTCGATAATCGTAATGGTAAGCTCATGGTCGCCGGCGTCTTCAGGAGTGAAGCAGAAGCGCATGGCGAGCGAACACTGTGGGTGCACGATGGGAGTGGCCTTGGCTGCGAGGGCGTCAAAGGTTCCGGAGACAACCATTTTTCCCTGATATTCGGCAGCGAAGTCGCAAAGTGATGCAATTTGTAAGTCCATAAGATAGATTGATAGAGATGAGCCGTTGCGGCACGGGAAGTTCCTGAACGGTTGAGTGCTGCGCGTAAAGGGAGAATTCCCGAAGAGAGGCGGAAAGGGTGATTATTCGTTCACGGGAAGCGCATCGGGGATCCTTACTGGTGGGGCGGGAGGTCCGGTTTCAGGGAGTTCTCCAGCGGGTGGTGAATCTACCGGTGCTTCGGGCGTGAGATCGTCCTCCGTGATCACTTCGGCGACAGGGATGTCCTCGTCTTCGTTGATGATCTGTGCCCGGGGGATTGCCCGGAAATCGCCTTCGTTTGAGTTGGGATTGGGTATGGGAGTGATGGGTTGATTTGTTCCCTCGTCGATAACAGCAGCGCGAGCGGGAGCGATGATCTGTTCCTTGATCTCGTCTTTGAATTTATTGAAGAATTTTTTGACCATGGGAGCGGCTTTGCGTCCACCACTCACTTTCTCGTGTGGAAGTCCCTCGTAGACCACGGCGAAGGCGTATCGGGGATTGTCACGTGGGAAAAATCCGGAGAACCAAGCGAGACCCTGTTCTTTGGACTTTGGACCCCACTGGGCGGTGCCTGTTTTGCCACACATGATAGTGAAGCTGAGGGCGGCGTTGCGACCGGTTCCGTAGGGCGCGTGAACGACGTCTTCCATTCCCTGATGCACGACTTCGACGGCTTCAGGGTCGAGATCGAGGTCGAAGCGTTTTTTGGGAAGAGGCGCTTCGAGAACGCGTCCGTGGAAGTCTTGGATTTGCTTCGTGAGCCGGAGTTCCATCAGGGCTACTCCATTGGCAATGCCGGCCATCGATTGGGCAACTTGGAGTGGTGAGGCGAGGAGGAGGCCCTGACCAATTGAGAGATTGGCGGCGTCGCCGTCGGTGGTTGGGCGTCCCATGCGTTTTTCGATGTATTCCGGAGTGGGAACATTGCCGGGAGTCTCACCGACAAGTGGTAGACCGGTGCGTGACCCGTAGCCGAGTTTACGTGCGGAATTGAGGAAATTTTGTGTCCCGGTCATAATACCCACCTGATAGAACCAGGGATTGACGGATTTGGCGAGGGCGCGTTGAACGGGAATGTCGCCTTGATGGCCTTCGGAGTGGTTGCGGAATTTTTGACCACCAATTTCAATAAAGTAGGGGCAATTAATGAGAGTCCACGGTTTGATCGCTCCGGTGGTGATGGCGGCGAGCCCGACGACGGGTTTGAAGGTGGAGGCCGGTGGATACTGCGATTGGTAGGATCGTGCGTAGAGAGGTGCGGCGGGATCTTTTTTCAGTGCTTCGTAGCGCTTGGTAGTGATGTAGGGAATGAATTTGTTGAGGTCGAAGCTGGGGCGTGAAGCCATGACGAGGACTTCACCGGTGATGACGTCGATGACGACCATGGCGCCACGTTTGCAACCGGAATGGAGGACGTTCTCGGCATGACGTTGCCAGTCGAGGTCGAGAGTGGTGACGACATTTCCTCCGGGGCGAGGTTTTTTAGAGATCTCCTCGAGTACTTTGTTGCCTTCGGTATCGAAGATAACTTTTTTGCGGCCCGGAATACCGCGGAGTTCTTTGTCGTAAACTTTTTCGAAACCCGATTTCCCTTGGACCGATTCGAAGAGGGGGTCGCCATCGTTAATCGGTCCATCGGGAAGGCGGGTCTTGGTGCCGACGTATCCCACCAGATGGGCGGCGAGAGATTTCTCGGGATAATGCCGCATGTAGACGGGGAGGATGACCAACCCGTCGGAAAGTTTTTCTTCGAGAGACTGTGCTTTTTGGCCATCGAAGACCTGTGAGACGATGCGGGGAATCCAGCGTCGATGGCGATAGTAGGTATTGAGCTTCTCGTTGGAAAAGGTGACCTCATTTCCGGTGAGAGCGTTCGATTCGGCGATTTTGGTCTGAGCCCACTCGATGGCTTTTTCGGGTGAGTCGAGTTCGGTGAAGCGGGTGAAATCGAGCGCCAGGTGGTAGGCCATTTTGGTTTGGGCTAGCGGGCGGCCTTCGCGGTCTAGGACCAGCCCCCGGGGCGCGGGAATGGAGAGGCTCATCGTGCGAGCATTGCCATCGGTGAAGATGGAGGCTCCGGA
>JAKMEV010000393.1:0-11602 GCA_022425785.1 Akkermansiaceae bacterium
TCAAGACGGTGCGTCCGATGGGTGAGCCCTGGCGGCCTTTGAAGTTGCGGTTGGAGGAAGAAGCGCAGATTTGATTGCCGATGAGTTTGTCAGGATTCATCGCGAGACACATTGAGCAACCGGCGGCGCGCCACTCGAAGCCCGCTTCGGAGAAGACTTTATCGATGCCTTCCTTCTCACACTGGATTGCGGTGATCTGTGATCCGGGAACGGCAATGGCCTTGATCCCGGCGGCGACTTTTTTGCCTTTGAGGAATTTCGCGGTCTCGCGGAAGTCGGAAAGGCGTCCGTTGGTACAGGATCCGATGAAGGCAACATCGATGGGGATGCCTTTGATCGGAGTGCCGGCGGGAAGCTCCATGTAAGCGAGGGCTTCGTCGATGACGGCTTTTTCTTCGACGTCTTGGGTGGTGGCGGAATCGGGAATGTCTTCGGAAATGGAGATGCCGTGGTCGGGGGAGATGCCCCAGGTCACGGTGGGTTCGATGTCTTCGGCGTTGATTTTGATAATGTCGTCGAATTCGGCATCGGCGTCTGAGGCGAAGGATTTCCAGCGCGCGACGGCTTCGTTCCATTCCGCCCCGGTTGGAGAGTAAGGGCGGCCTTTGAGGAATTCGAAAGTGGTCTCGTCGGGGTTGACGTATCCGCAGCGGGCACCGCCTTCGATGGCCATGTTGCAGACCGTCATGCGCTCTTCCATGGTGAAGTTGTCGAAGGTGTCGCCAGCGTATTCGTAGGCGTAGCCGATGCCGCCTTTGGCGCCTAGGAGGCGGATGATGTGTAGCGTGAGGTCCTTGGCGTAGACGCCGGGACGAAGTTTGCCGGTGACCTCGATGCGGCGCACTTTCAGACTCTCCATGGCCATGGTCTGGGTCGCGAGAACGTCGCGGACTTGGGTTGTACCAATGCCGAAGGCGATAGCGCCGAAGGCTCCGTGGGTCGCGGTGTGGGAATCTCCACAGGCGATCGTCGATCCGGGCTGGGTGATGCCTTGCTCGGGGCCGACGACGTGCACGATGCCCTGCTTGCCTGACTTGAGGTCGAAGTAGGTTACGCCAAAGTCGTCGCAGTTCGAACGAATGGCATTGATCATCTCAGCGGCGAGCGGGTCGGCTGGTTGGTCCTGGTTTTCGGTGGGAACGATGTGATCAATGGTGGCAAAGGTGCGCCTGGGGTATTTTACTTTTAGGCCGAGTTCGCGGAGCATTCCAAAGGCCTGCGGGCTGGTCACCTCATGGATGAGGTGGGTTCCAATGAAAAGTTGGGTGCGTCCGTCGCTGAGGGTGCCCACTGTGTGTGCATCCCATACCTTCTGATAAAGTGTCTTTCCCATGTCTGTATCCCGCCGATTGATGCGAGGGGGAGGTTTTTAGCGGATTTCTGGAAGAGATCAAGCCCGTCGCGAGTGGGATTCCTGCGCTGGAGCAGGGAGATTTAGGGATAAATGACCTCTTTTGTGGCGTTTATATATGGCGGTCCGGTTTTCCGGGCTTGTGTGAACCGCCTTCAAAGGCTCGAATCGTTTCTCGTCTCTCCTATGCTTCAACGACTTTGTCTTGCCGCAGCTCCATTGCTGCTCTCCCTCACTTGTTTTTCCACACCGGCTGCCGCCCAAACCGATTTCGATTTGGTGGGTCGCGCGATGGGGCGCATTTTACAAAATGGTCATTATTCGCGTCCCGCTTTTGATGTCGAGTTGAGCCAAAAGTTTTTGGACGAGTATCTGGAGACCTTGGATCCCAGCCATGTCTATTTCCTGCAGAGTGACATTAAGAAATTCCGGAAGCAATACTCACACCGCCTTCACGAGCTTCTCATGACGAGTGATGCTCTCTCGGCGGGTGCCGAGATTTTCGAGGTCTACCGGAGCCGGGTCAAAGCTCGCATCGGGGAAGCCCGTGCCTTGTTAGAGAAGAATGAATTCAAATTCGATGGTGATCGCACCGTGATTCGAGATCGCTCGGAAGAGCCCTGGCCGGGAGATGAGGAAAAGGCCAAGGCTTTATGGGAACTCCGCGTTGAGCAGGCGCTTCTCTCGGAGTTGATGCGTCGTGAGGGAATCGATCAGCAAGCCAAAGAGCAAGGCAAGGAAAGCCCCTTTCTCGAGGCGCCCTCAGCCATCTTCAAGGTGAAGTCGAATTATGATCGCGTGCTCAAGCAAATCACGGATTCTGATTTGGAAGATGTCGCGAACTACTTTTACAGCGCGGTCGCCCGCTCCCACGATCCGCACAGCGATTATTACAGTATGCGGGAGTTCGAACAATTCCGCATCGGCATCAGCAACGAGCTGGTTGGAATCGGAGCGCGATTGATTTCCGAAGATGACGGCACCTCAAAGATCACCGGCATCATGACAGGCGGTCCGGCGGATCGCCAGGGACAGTTGCAGCCAGGGGACCGTGTGGTGGCGGTGGATCCACTGGGGAATGGAGAGTGGGTCGATGTCATGTTCATGCCTTTAAGTAAGGTGATCGAACAGATCCTCGGGGAGACCAGCACTACAGTCGGACTTAAAGTGAAGCCGATGAATGGCAACAAGGATGAGTTTGTCATCATCAAGATCGATCGCGAACGAGTGAGCCTGAAGGAGGATTTACTTTCAGCAGAGGTGTATGAATTTGGGGAAGGCAGTGAACTGCAGAAGTATGCCGTCATCGAGATGCCGTCCTTTTATTTTGACTTTGAAAACCGCGGGAACCGGGTTTCGGTGGATCTTGAAAAAATCCTCAAGCGATTGCTTGAAGAGAAAGTTGATGGTATTGCTATTGATGTTCGTGGCAATGGCGGAGGGTCGTTGGATGAGGTTCGTCGTTTAACGGGATTCTTTACCGGGCGGGGTCCAATGGTGCAGGTGAAGTCGACTAATGGTCGGGTCGAGTCGTTGATTTCCAAGATCCGTCGTCCTGTTTATACCGGGCCACTCGTAGTTCTCACCAGTAAGGGGAGCGCCTCAGCCACCGAGATTCTGGCGGGCGCACTGCAGGATTATAACCGCGCGGTTATCGTGGGGGAGTCCTCGACCTTTGGAAAAGGAAGCGTGCAGAAGTTCGTCGAAATTTCCAACTACATGCCGGTCTTCTCCAATCATGAACGGGCAGGACGCATCAAGCTCACGATTCAGAAATACTATCGTCCATCTGGCAGCTCGGTGCAGAAGCTAGGGGTGGTGCCTGATATTGTTTTGCCGAGTTATAGCGACGTGGAAGAACGTGGCGAAGCCTATGCGCGTAATGTCCTGCCGCATGACATTATTCGCGAAGCGGAAGACTTCGTCCCACTGGATCGTGATCTTCTCCATTTTGCTGAACTGATTAAGCTGAGTGAAGGCCGTAGGGCCGAGGATCAGGATTTCAAATACCTTGCCGAGGACATTGCGCGGACAAAGAAGCGCAACGACGAGAACAAAGTCTCGGTGAATATCGAAACGCGTCGTGCTGAAGCAAAAGAGCGCGAGGAACGTCGCAAGGCCCGCAATGAAGAACGCCGTGAACGTTTTGCGAAAGTTGAAGAAGCGGATAAGAAGACCTTTAAGGTCTATCGTCTCACGCTAGATGATTTGAAGGCTGACAAGCTACCTCTACTCGATCGCAAGGAGGCCGAAGAACGGCACTTCCGCATGTTAAAAGATAAGTTCGACGACCTCGAAGACTCGCTGGACTGGCCGAGTGGGATTGATTCCGTGAAGCGCGAGGGTTTGCATATTCTTCGGGACCTGACCGAGACGGTGAAGAAAAACCGCGTGGTGGTTGTGCCGAAGGAAGATTAGAAGGTGGGATAATTCTATTTCTCTGAAAGCTCCTTCTCAAAATAGGCGATGGTGGAGGTGAGTCCTTCGCGGAGTTCGGTTTTGGGCTCCCAGTTGAGTTCGGCTTTGGCAAGGCTGACATCAGGTTGACGTTGTTTTGGATCGTCCTGGGGGAGGGGGAGATGGGAAATCTTGGAGGACGAACCTGTAAGGTCGATGATCTGCTCGGCGAGCTCGAGCATGGTGAACTCGTTGGGGTTACCAATGTTGATGGGGCCGGGGTGCTCGCCGGCCATGAGGCGGATCATTCCTTCAATATTGTCGTCGCAGTAGCAGAAGGAGCGGGTCTGGGAGCCGTCACCGTAGATGGTGATTTCCTCTCCCCGGAGAGCTTGCACAATGAAGTTGGAAACGACGCGGCCGTCGTCGGCATTCATGCGCGGGCCGTAGGTATTGAAGATGCGCATGATGCGGATGTCGACGCCGTTCTGACGCTTGTAATCCATGAAGAGAGTTTCGGCGCAGCGTTTGCCTTCGTCGTAGCATGAGCGAATACCGATGGGGTTAACATGTCCCCAGTAGTCTTCTTTTTGAGGGTGCATCAAGGGGTCCCCATAGACTTCGGAGGTGGAGGCCTGCAGAATGCGTGCCTTGGTGCGCCGGGCGAGGCCAAGCATGTTGATGGCACCTATGACCGATGTCTTCATCGTCTTGATGGCATTGTATTGGTAGTGGATGGGTGAGGCGGGGCAGGCGAGATTGTAGATCTGGTCGACCTCGAGTTTGATGGGGTCGATGATGTCGTGACGCAGTAACTCAAAGTTGGGGTGATCGAGAAGATGGGTGATATTTTGGCGGCGGCCGGTGAAATAGTTATCGAGGCAGATGACCTCGTTGCCTGCGTCGATCATGCGATCGCAGAGGTGGCTGCCGAGGAATCCGGCTCCGCCGGTGATAAGAATGCGTTGGGACACAGTGATTATTTGTTAGGTGAGTTCTATCGCCCTGGGACAAGGGGACAAGATTTGAAACGGGGAATTCGTTCGGTTGTATGACATTGAAGGATCGGGTTTTTAGGAGGTGTGCGCTTTTTTGTGTGATCTCAATGCTTGCTCCTGATCCCTGATGGGCGCACGGTTTCCCCGCCCGATGCTGACTCAATCACAACTCGCCGAACTTCTTGAAGAACAAGGCCAGCCCTCCTACCGGGGAACGCAAATCCTAGATTGGATTTATAAAAAGCGAGCCCGATCGTGGGAAGAGATGAGCAATTTGCCTCCGGCGCTGAGATCGGCCCTGGCGGAGCAGTATCCGCTGCGCCCGCTGACGCACACGCTGACCAAGGGCTCGGAAGACACCACGAGGAAGTTTCTCCTGCAGCTTCCGGATCAACGATACATCGAGACGGTTCTCATTCCGGCTTCACCTGCACTCTATGGGGAGAAGTCGGATCGGCATACGCTCTGTGTATCATCTCAGGTGGGTTGCGCGTATGGTTGTAAGTTTTGCGCTTCGGGACTCGATGGCTTTACCCGAAATCTCACCGCTGCTGAGATTGTCTCGCAGATCATTTTGGCAGAGGAGTTGTCGGGAGAGAAGGTTAACAACTTGGTTTTCATGGGAATGGGGGAGCCGCTGGCGAACTTCACAAACCTGAGCAATGCCCTTCAGATGATCACTTCTGATTGGGGGCTGAATATCGGAGCGCGCCGGATCACGGTGTCGACTTCGGGCCTCGTGCCGCAGATCAAAAAGCTGGCTGAATTACCGCAGCAGATTCGTTTGGCGATTTCCCTGCATGGACCGGACGACGTAACGCGTGAAAAGATCATGCCGGTGAACAAGAAGTATCCTGTTGCCGAGCTCTTTGATTCGCTGCGAATTTGGAATTCTAAGAAGAATCAGAAAATCACTCTGGAGTATATCCTCATCGATGGGATTAACGCGTCGTCTGAACAGGCTGGGATACTCGCCAAGCGAGCACGATCAATCCGGGCGAAGGTGAACCTCATTCCGTATAATACGGTGGAGGGATTACCGTGGGTGCGTCCGAATGATCAGGATTGTCTGCGTTTTAAAAAGGTCCTGACCAACGCGGGCGTCTCAGCGACCTTGCGGCTTGAGAAAGGCCACGATATCAATGCGGCCTGCGGTCAGCTCAGGCTAAAGAAAGAGCAGGGGACACTTTAGAATCGTTTAAGGAAACGGCAGGGTTTCAGCCTCTCTGGATTAACCTTTCCGTTTTGAAGAGATTGAAAACATCCGCATGTCCATCGCGGGGTAGGCCTTATCAGGAGATGAAATATGGGGACTTACGGCCATTGTCCGCAGGTGAATTCAGGTTGTAGGCCACACCATCCTATCCATCCTCCTGGGGTTATTTGCGTAAGCTTTATTTTATTCGCTCCAAGGAATAAGGTTCTTGCGGAAGGTTCACGATGGTTGGTTGCAGGCGAAAGGAGGTGTTGGATCCTATTTCTCCACTGGTGGAAGTGGAGGCAGCGTCATGTCCTCCGGGGAATTCCTGCTGGGTTTGCGGATGAAGGGTTCGCCATACTTGGTGTATTTGTTGAGGAAACCTCCATGGGATAGGAAAAATTGGTTGTCCTTGCCGAGTCCCATGGAGCGGTCGAGGCGATCCTTCTTTCCGGTGCCGTCGTGACTGAAGGTGGTTTTGGTGATCTCGTGCCACTTGCCGTCGGCGGTGCGGATCCATTGGTTTCCGTAGAGGGCTTTTCGCAGGACGTGGCCGTTTTGGCCGGCGAAGTTTTCGCTGAAGCTGTATAGCCCGCGGAGACGTTTGCCTTCTTTGGGAGCCTTCCAGCTTGAGATGAGCATCCAGTCTTTCTTGTCGGGATGAAAATAGTAGCCCGCGAAAATGGTGTGAGTGTCACTGACCGGTTCCGCCGTGACGAGGAACTGTTGTTTTTGGCCGGTCTTCCAAAGATACTTGAGGTGGCTGTGCCCACCGGTGCCTTCATTGCCGAAATCTCCGCTGTAAACTCCTTCGCCTTTGGCGACGAGAGTGACACGGTCTTCTTGTCCAACCTTCTTGCGATCGATGGCTTCACCGCCGCTGTCCCAGACGCTGAAGATGATACGGCGTTCGGTGGGGCTGTTGACCTGCATTCCAAAATATCCACGATGCCAGCCGCAGGCCATGTAGTAGGTCCAGAGCGGATCTTCCACCCCGGTCATTTCGCAGTAGAAGGCGGAGACTTTGGTGCCTCGTTCGATGGGATAGGAAAGGTGCACCGAAGCGGCATTGCGTCGGGGCTTCACGTTGAAGTGCACGTCCAAGGTGGCCGGCCCATCGAGGATGAGCGATTTGATGGTCTTGGGGGGCTTGGATGCGGTGAGGGAGAGTTGTTGGAAGCCGGACTTTGTGATATGAAAGACCCCAAAATCAGCGATGACCGGAGTGTCTTTTTTCCCTGTGACGGTGGCCTTGGATTTTTTGTTGCCGATAGAGAGGGTCATCGTGATGGTATCGCCCTTGGTGAGAATTAGTTCGACCTTTGCGGTGAACTTGCCGGTCGTCGCGAATTTTCCGAACCAATTGATACTGTTTTCCTGGTTCTTCCAATGAGTGATCCCTTCGGGCCGGACTTGGGCTCCACGGCTATCGGGGTCGAGGTAGGCTGTCGCAGCCGGAACGGTGATGGATTCGGAAAATCCGGGGAGGATGAGGAAAAGGGAAGTGAGAATTAACCGCAGATGAAGCATGGGGATGAATACCGTAGCTTGGAAAAGACCTTTCAACTTCAACAACCTGAATTCTGGGGAGAGGGGTTGAGGCGCCCTCGCCGTTTGGATTCGTAGGCTCAACCGTCCAAGTGGCGAGGGTCCTCCCTCGCTGAGGCTGCGGCGGACGAACTTCCACGATACCTTTTTTGATTTCGCCAAGGGTTTCACACGAACAAGCATCTCCCCCTGGGATGAATAGCTCTCAGCTTGGTCGTGGTTTCATTAATTGATACGCGGCAGCGGCGATGGTGATAGTGAGGATAGTGCCGAGGGCTTGCCCGGGGTCGTGAATGACGAGGAGGATGGCCGTGATTAAGGTAGCGATGATGAAGAAAAGCGGGGGAAGAGCGGTGAGACCACGGGGACGTTTGGTGCGGTCGCCGAGGAAGAGACAGAGGACGGAAGCCGAGGCGCTCAGTGAGAGCGTGAGACCGAGAAAGGAGAGGAGGTTTTGTAGGTTGGTGATGAAAATGAGGAGAAGGGCGAGGCTCATTTGCAAGGTGACCGCAGGCCAGGTGCAGTCAGGTTTGAGGATGAATACTTTGGGGAGAATTCCGTCTTCAGCCATTTTTCCGTAAACGCGCGGACCGGCCATCATCATGCTGAGAACGGAGGTGAAGAGCGCGAGCGAGATCACCAATCGGGTGAAGGTGGCGAAGGATTCGCCGCCGATCCACATCGCAGCGTGGGCGGCGATGTCGGCGCGGCCGGAGATTTCTGACGGAGAAGGTGCGAGGACGAACGCGGCATTGAGAAGGAGGTAGAGAAGGGTGACAATGGCGGTGCCTGTGATGAGGGATCGGCTGACGACGCGTGGGCCGGTGGCTTCGCCGGCAACGTAGACTCCGGCGTTGAATCCGGAGTAGCTGAGCGAGATCCAGACCATGGCTTGGGCAAAGGCGAGGAGACCGATGTTCCCTCCCGTCAAGGGAAGCGAGTTGCTCTGCCACTTTCCTTGGGTAGCGCTCCAGGTGCTGAAGGAAAGAAAGATGGCGAGCAGGATGAGTTTTAAAATGACAGCAATGTTTTGGGTGCTAATTCCGATGATGCGTTTTGCCCCGTGAATGAGAGCACCGAGAATGACGACGGAGGCGGCGAGGACTTTGGGGGGGAGGGCTCCGGGAAGATAGCTTTCCATGGCAATAGCGGCGAAGGCGATGGCTCCGCTGAATCCGGCAAGGAGAGAAACCCAGCCCGCGATGAACCCGGCGAAGGGGTGGGCGGCCCGGGAGAGGAAGGCATACTCGCCACCCGATACAGGCATGCGATGGACGAGCAAGCCGTAGCTATAGGCGCCGCAGAGGGCGAGGAGTCCGGCGGCAAACCAGGCGAAGAGGACTAGCTTCGGATCGCGCAGGGATTCCAGAGTGTATCCGGAGGTGGTGAAGACTCCTGCTCCGATCATGTTGGCGACGACCAGAAAGGTGAGCGTCCAAAAACCGAGTCCCTTTCCGGTGGCGTTCGTCATTAGTCTTTGCGGAAGCGCAGGAAGTAATTTTCTTGGAGGCCTTCGACTTTCACTTCTTCAACGAAGGTGAGCCAGTCGTCGACTTTGAGTTCGGGATCGAGATACTTTTCATTGATGCTCGGCCGGACGCTTTCCTCTTTTTTTGGCGTGGCTTCCCGCCCGATCAGAAGCGAGGCGGCCATAGTCCATAAAATGGGAGCGAGCAGAGGCGGTGCGCAAAGTTTCACTGATCAAGGGAAGAGAGAATCGCTGGAAAGATCAAGAGGGAAGCATTTCCGAGGGAGCGAATGAGGCGTTTTTGAAGGAGCTCGAGATCGGAAAGGGCGAGGGTGGCCTCGAAGGGGACGGTGACGATTTCAAAGCGCTCGGACGGAAGGAAAGGATTCTTGAATGATTTCTGGACTGTGGAATGTTCTTCGAGTGCTCAGAATATTGTTTGGCCTCTTTCTCCTAGTTTCAACTTCGTTCGCGGCAGTGGAAATTGAAGTGACCGGGATTGCTAATCAGCGGGGCGATATTTGTGTCATGGTATTTTCCGAAAAGGCAGGTTTTCCGGATGACCCTGAGAAGGCTCTCATGAAGTTTTTTGTTCCGGCGAGCAAGGCGAAGGGTGGCGCGGTGAGGATCAAAGTGCCTGATTTGAAGAAAGGGAATTTTGCCTTCGTGGCTTTGCACGACGAAGATCGCAACCGGAAGTTGAAGAAAAATTTTCTCGGAATACCCAAGGAAGGTGTAGCGGTGTCGAACTATCCTAAGTTGCGATTGCCAAGTTTTGAGAAGGCGGTGGTGAGGAATCCGAACGGGGTTCTGAAGTTGACGCTCTCTTACTGAAGCGTTTGGTGTTTCACCAAAGAGGCGAGGGGAAGGATTCCGTCGTGGGCCCAGAGGGCGGGTGGAGATTGAGCCTGGCCGAGTGGGAAGATTCGAGGTGAGGCCAGGTCGGTTCGTTTGGTGAAGGGATGGAGTCCAATGCCGGAAAGGTTGGTGAGATTTGAGAAGTCTTCGGGCATGGGGCGCAGGAAGACGGTGCGGTTTCCGGGGGAGAGGGAGAGTCCGGAGGAGTTTTGAGAGACGATGGTCCAAGCGGTAGAGTCGGGGCTTTCCCAGAGGGCGACGTCGTCGGGAGTTTGAGCGGCGAGGTAGCGGATTTCTTCGCGGAAGTTGGTGATGGCTCCGGCTTCGGAGGGGCCCAGAGGAGCGCGCGGGTGGCTTTTTTCAAATTCAGCCATGGCGTCTGCCAGGAGAGGAGCAAAGGCGCGGGGGTCTTTGAGATAGATTGTTTGCAGGGAGAGGCAGCCTTGTTGATCGAATTGGCCGATATCTCGGGCGGCGAGTTGAGCAGCTTCAGGAGTGGGGTCTTTGATGATGGCGATACCTACCCGGTGGCCGTGACCGATGAAGGGTGTTTCGAGGGGGCAGAGTTGTTGGAAGTGACGCAAGGTGTCGTCGGAACCGAAGACGACGAGTGCATCGGCTTCGGGGATCCAGTGGTCGGGGAGATCACGGGAGATTTCCACGAATTGTTCGAAGCCGGGAGGGATTTTAAAATCGGGGAGAGCATTCGAGGGAAGCTTGAGGCGATTTTTTGCTCCAAGGATGAGTCCGTTGAGGAGTGATTGGTATGCGGCGTGCGGGGTGTTGCCGCTGATGATGTGAACGATGGATTTGGGCAGGCGAACGGTGGATGGGGAAAGTTCGCGATCCCAGGTGCCTTGGAGAAGGTCGCAGTCGAAGGGCCCAGTGTAGGGTTCGAAGAAGGAAGCCGAGCGGGCGATGAGGTCGAGTCGTTCGGCGTGGTTCATAAGGAAAGGGAGTGGTCGATGCTGCGGGAGCAACCGCGGGGAAGGGCTCCGGGGTCGCGTCCGATGAGGGTGAAGGAGCCGTCTTCGTGTCCGATGGCAAAATCCTGGGTTCGGATGGCCGCGACACTATGGACGTTGGCGAGGTCGTGAATTTGGAGGTAGCCGATTTCTCCGGGAGGAAGCTCGTATCCGCTTTCGGGGTCGAGAATTTGGTGACGGCACCAGGCGGGGAAGCGGTGGGCTCCGCTTGATCCGGTGGCGTAGGCCTGGGTTGAGAGCTCGGTCATGCCGTATTCGTTAAGAATGGCATGGTCCGGGACAGCGAAGAATTCTGCGAGCTGGGAATAGAAGTCGGCTTTCGAGAGTTGGCGGCGGGTTCCCTTGTAGCCCCCGGTCTCGAGAATTTGCGATCCGGGTGGGAGTGGGAGCGGCCCGAGAGTTTTCATGAGATGAAAGAGGGCCAAGGCGGTTCCCATCAGGAAAAGGGGGGCCTCGGTTCGGATTTGATCAAATAGGGGCTGAAGGTGGAAGCGGTCGTTTTTGATAAGAAACGGATCGGGCAGATTGGATCCCAGAGTTTCGAACATGTGGCTGAGGGACGATTCGGGGAGCTCGTCGGGTGAGGGCGTGAGATAGAGGTGGGTGAGTGTTGGGAAATTCTGTTTTTTCCAGGTTTCTATCACGGAATGCTCGTAGAGGGAGGTGTCGGGGAAATGGTGGGTGCCCCGAATTTCGGTGGTGGTTCCTGATGTTAGAAATCGCTTGGTGGCGGGATATACGCCAACGAGGGGGAAGTTGGGAAGTTTGAAGGCGCTGGAGGGGACGGCGGGGATTTCG
>JAKMEV010000428.1:0-8951 GCA_022425785.1 Akkermansiaceae bacterium
CGGAACCAGCTTCCGGAGTTGCGAATGGATCATCGCCTCCACTGCCGGTACCGTTCAAGGCGCTGCTGGAAAGAAAATTCGCAGGCACCCTGAAATCACGACGAATCAGAGTGGGGTCCGCTGCTCCAGTGGGATAAATCACAACCGCAAACTCATCGATCCGATACTGGGTCCCTGTCGCTTCGGTGATCACCTTGAGCGCCTGCTGCAAAGGAACATTTCTCAGATACACGTTGATCCGGGCTTGGTTTACCGCCTGGACTTTCGGGTTGTCAGGACTTCCCAGTTGGAGAATGAAATCGAGACCTTTGGCGTTCTGATCCACACTTCCCGTGTCATTTGCGCGCGAGGCAATACGAAGAAAATCCAAGGCTTCGTCCAAGCTCGCGTCCTGAAGATCGACACTTGGCACCATAATGGTGTTCAACTTACCGACCAAAGTCTCGTTTTGGATACCTTCGACTCCCTCTGTTTGCTCATTGATGAGCGGGACCGCAAGATTGAGGTGGGAGCGATCTGCCCAAGCCGCATCTACATCTCGAAGCACTTCGGAACGGGCCTGATCACGAGCAGCAGTCCCATAATCAGAAATGGCGTGACTCACCCTCTCCATCCCCCGGCGCGCGGCCTTGTTGAATTTGTCGATCCGAAGAACATCCTCGTAGGTCATCTCGGCACGATCATACAACCCTAAATCATAGTAACCCTGGGCTTCGTTTAGCAAGCGTCTTACTTTATCGACATTTCCGGTATGCTCCGCAGTCAACGAGGGGTTAGTGCGGATCGGATCATCCATTTTCTTACGAAACTGACTCACCCCAAAATTATCCGGATCCACCTTATCCACTTCGTCTAACAAAACCTGAATCTCGTCATACTTTCCTAACCGCTTAAGCTCCTGGGCCCGGACAAGAGAAGCCTGCGAAAATCGATGCACTGCCGAAACCCGCAAGCCCCCTGTCGCTACAGCATTCATGGGCAGATTACTGATCGCTTCGGCATACTTTTGAACAGCCGTGGCATAATCAGCCGAGCGGTAGGCATCGTCTCCACTCTTCAAAAATGCGTAGGCATCCTGGGCATTTTCCGAGCGTTTAACAAGTTCGCTGGCTGCAAGAGAACTTTGCGCGGCTACCGTTGGTGCGTATGTAAACATACACGCCAACAAGCCACGTTGGATAAAGGTATTCAAATCACCCATGTCGTAGGAGGCCTTGTTATAGCGAGGAATTCACGGCACAGTAAGCTGAAAATCGGAAAATCTCACATTTCTGAAAGACCTCCAATCCTACCGAAATGGCAGCTCCAACTGGGTCGAACTGGACCGTGCTCGACAAAAGCGGATTTTCCGCCTCAAAGACCAAATTCGGCTACGGACGAGGCGCATTTTCCAACGGGCCCACCCCAGTCTGACTCTCCAATTTAATCTGTTCATAAGAACAGCTTATCTGGAGATCTTTGGACGACAAGCCCTAAGATTCGCCTAAATCCGTCGTCGAGGCCCGCACCACCCGGTCAATGGCGTGCTTGGTAATGATATTCCCCTTGGAACCACGGCCTTTCACCGTGATTTCCCCGAAAGAAAAGAGCCTGGAGAGATTTCTGAGGCGAAGAGCCGGCTCGATGTGCACCAGCACGGCATTTTCCGCGGACTCGGCCTCGGTATCATGCTCCGCAAAATAAAATACCCGGGAGCCCTTGGTCCCCCGCCCCATCAGGTAAACCTTGTCGCGAGTCACGCCACCGACCTTAAATCGCTTGGCAAAAATCGGCCCGTCGCGCCCTTCCCGATAGATCATGGAGTAGAATTTAGGCTCATCTTTCCGGAAAATCGCCACGTGGACCGGGCGTTTTCCAACAAAGACCTTCTCGGCCACCTTGAGCACCCGCATTTCAGCATCCTGCGAGAAGGAGATCATGTCATCCAACGTGGAACATTTCTCGATCGCTTTTTCCTTCTTCAAGCCATATCCCGCAAAACCATTTTTCTCGTCCAGGTAGAGCATTTCACTCGCCACCACGACCGCAGACCGCTTCACCGTGCCAAATTCCGCGATCTGGGATTTCCGCTCGCGACCCTTGCCGTATTTCTTTTTGAGCGTCTCGAAATACTTCACCGAGTAGCGCGTGATGTTGCGGATATTCTTCTCGGTTTCCGCAATGCGATCCTCCAGTCCCCTGATCTCCTCGTCGGCCCGGAAACTGTCGTATTTTGAAATCCGCTTAATGCGAATTTCCGTCAGACGAATTATATCATCCCGGGGCACTTCCCGCTTCAGCAGTTTCTTGAAAGGATCCAAGCCCTTGTCAATCGCCTCGATCACCGCTTCCCAAGTCTCACATTCCTCGATATCCCGGTAGATTCTGTTCTCGATAAAGATTTTCTCAAGCGAACTGAAATGCCACTTGTCATTGAGCTCTCCCAACAGGATCTCGAGCTCCAGCAAGAGCAACTCTTTAGTCATACGAGCGCAATTTTTAAGAATCTCACTGACCGGCATGAAGATCGGTCGCCCGTCGTGAATGACGCAAGAGTTGGGCGAAATACTCACCTCGCAATCACTGAAGGCATACAACGCTTCACGTGTCGTCTCGGCATCGCAGCCTGCGGGCAAATGCACCAAAATCTCAACATTTTCAGCGGTATTATCCTCGATCCTCGAGATCTTGATCTTCCCCTTGTCGTTGGCATTGACGATGGAATCCATCACCCCGCCGGTCGTTGTCCCAAAAGGAATCGAGCTAATCCGGAGCAACTTGGCTTTCACGATCTCAATCTCAGAACGCACACGGATTTTCCCTCCCCGAAGTCCGTCACGATAGTCGTTAACATCAACCAGTCCACCGGTCGGAAAATCGGGCACAAGATCAAAGGGTTTCTTTCGCAAGACCGCGATGCAGGCGTCGATCAACTCGATGAAATTATGCGGCAAAATCTTACACGCCAATCCCACCGCAATTCCCTCCACACCCTGCGCAAGGAGCAGCGGAAACTTCATCGGTAAAGTCACCGGCTCCTTGTTCCGGCCATCGTAACTCCGTGTCCAGTTCGTCGTCTTGGGATTAAACGCCACTTCCAGAGCAAAGGGCGTGAGACGAGCTTCGATATATCGCGGAGCCGCTGCCCGGTCTCCAGTGAGAACGTTTCCCCAGTTTCCCTGGGTATCGATGAGGAGATCCTTCTGCCCGATCGCCACCATGGCATCGCCGATGGAAGCGTCACCGTGCGGATGATACTTCATCGTGTTTCCCACGATATTCGCAACCTTGTTATAGCGACCATCCTCAAGCTCCCGCATCGAGTGCAAAATACGCCGCTGAACCGGCTTCAATCCGTCACCCAGATGCGGAACAGCCCGCTCCATGATGACGTAACTGGCATAATCCAGAAAGTATTCGGAATACATCCCCTTAAGGGTGATGTCTTCACGGGCCTCAGTCGTTTCATCCATAGTCAATTCCGTTGCGCAGCAGGTTGTTAAGAAAAGCTAACAATCGAAGTTGTCCCGCCCAACAAAAAAAGGGCGGAAATCCCGCCCTTTGCGAATTATTTAGACTCAGCTTTCTACAACTGCTCAATTAAACGATAAAAACGCTTAATAGTAGTTCCAAAGGAGTCGGAAAAAGTAAGGTTGGTTGATCCATCGGGATTATCACTTTCAGCGAACCCTCCTACAACGTTTACCCATGAGTCGACTTGATTTAAGTCATCTGATGATTGCAACACCCAGATTTTCGCCCCCAGTCCGTTGACCGTCAAGACTCCGGTCCCGGCGTTCGCATCTACCGCAAAGCTCACCACTTCCAGGTCATCGCCTACCGGTGGGTCTCCTCCGGAATTATCGGCTCCCGGGGTATCTGCGACATCAATTCCATCGGCGAAAAACGTCCCAATCAGCCAAATGGCCGGATTTTCTCCAGATCGGTAGATGTGAGCTGGAATAAACGTGGAATCCGGCCCGACCACCGGCTCGGCAGGATCGAGAGTTCCCGCATAGACCAGTTCATCCAGTCCGGTTGGAGCTTCGCTACTGACCAAAGATACCGCATCCAGCAATGATCCCCACGGTTCAAAATCGAGCGTGCCATCGTTATCGGCATCGAGATCATCCCCCAGGACCGCCGCAAAATCAGACACCAAGAGGAAGGTCACATTGTCATCCTCAAAATTTAATGCCACGGAGAGATCCTGCGTTAACACAAAATTTTGCTCGGGATCAGATGCCACGAAGAAATTTCCGTTCATCGTCTGGCCGGTGAGATCAATAATCTCCTCAACAACTCCCGAGCCCTGTGCAGCCGTTCCGTCCCCAATCGCAACCAAAAACACACGGTCAAGTGATGCATTGGGTTGGGAGGATCTGAGTTCAAAATACTCACCGTCTCCCGTGAAAGAGTTATTCGTGTTGATCCGAATCTCGTTGAGAATGACATTGGGAGGACTAAACGCTTCATCATCTGTAACTACAAAAGTTTGAGACCGATCAGCATACAAGCCACCTGGATCCGAAACCGTGAGATTGACAACTTGGGGTCCATCACTGTCGGCGTCATTTTGACCCGTTATTTGAAAAGTCGTCGAAAGGGAACCTCCCGAAATTGTTGCCGTTGTGGGAACACTCGCTTCCGAAAGGTCATCTACTGCGAGATCCAAAACTAAATCACCCGCAGGTGCCGCCGAGAGAGTCACCGTCACCGTTGAGGTTCCACCATTCTCGCTGATTGATGGAGGATCCAGAGCCAGGGTTATCTCAGGTGTGGGAACACCATCATTTACCTGCACTGAGCTGATTTCGAAACCATCACCCGCCCCATTAACATTGAAGGTAAACCCAACGACGAGAGTTGACGCTCCCGACACATCAACCTCGACCGAATAATCAAGACTGCCATCGTTTGTAATCGTAGCTGCATCCGTACGAACCCCATCGAGAAGATAATACCACGTAAACCCCTCGGCCGCGCTGTTGAAAGTCGCTGTTCCCCGGGTAGCCCCAAGCGCTTCGATCTTAATCGTCGTTTCACCGGTAACGTTAACATCGTCGGTCTCAAACGATGCTTCACCACCCCAGTCCTCGGAAACCAATAACCCGTCCTCGGTAATAAAACGGTTCGTCGATCCGTCGGTTGCCGGAGCATCAATCCAAGACATGGACCAATTTCCACCATTAATTGGGCTAGCTTCTAGAGTGTCGGCGCCACTGTCATGAGTCGCACCGATCCCTGCTACTGAGAAATCTGCGTCGTAGAGATCTGCGGCGTGGGCCACCCCGCAGAGAAACATTAAGAATAAAGGACTACGAGTAGTGCTCGTCATGAGGGATAATTTGAATGTCTTCTTCATGAAAAGGGTGTGTTTGACTGACTGACCGTAACCACGATCTGTGCCACCTATAACCGCTCTTTTCCCAGACGCAAAACTCTTCTTTTCGACCTTGCCGCTGCGGGAGCTTAAACCTCGGCGGAATCCACGTCTTCTCGGAGATTCTCGATAATGTAGCCCTGCCGGTCCGGGGTGTTTTTTCCCATGTAAAATGTCAGCATTTCCTTGAGACCTTTCCCCTCTTCCATCTGGACCTGGTCGAGCCGCATGTCTTTCCCGATCATGAACCTGAATTCGTCAGGCGAAATCTCACCCAATCCCTTGAATCGGGTAATTTCGGGATTTCGTCCCAGCTCAGCCACCGCAGCCTCCCGCTCGTCGTCATCGTAACAATAAATTGTCTTCTTCTTGTTTCGCACCCGGAAAAGCGGGGTTTGCAAGATATGGAGATGCCCTTCCCGGATCAGCTCGGGGAAGAATTGCAAAAAGAAAGTCAGCAACAGCAAACGGATGTGCATTCCGTCGACATCAGCATCGGTCGCGATCACCACCCGATTGAAGCGGAGCGACTCAATGTCGTCCTCAATCCCCAGCGCCGCCTGCAGAAGCGCAAACTCCTCATTCTCATAAACAACTTTCTTCGTGAGGCTGAAAGTATTCAAAGGCTTCCCTCTCAGCGAAAAGACAGCCTGCGATTCCACATCGCGGCATTTCGTGATCGATCCACTCGCGGAGTCACCCTCGGTCAGGAAGACCGTAGTGTCCTCGCGGCGCTTGTGCTTGGTATTAAAATGCGCCCGACAATCCCGGAGCTTCTTATTATGCACCTTCACCTGCCGCGCACGCTCGCGCGCCAGCTTCTTCACCCCACTCAATTCCTTGCGCTCACGCTCCGCCGCGACAATCCGCTTTTGCATCGCCTCGGCGACGTCTGAGTTCTTATGAAGGAAGTTATCCAGCTGCTCCTTCAGGAAATTGCTGATGAATGTCCGCACCGTTTCCCCCTCCGGTGCCACTGTCGTCGAGCCCAATTTTGTTTTGGTCTGACTCTCGAAAACCGGTTCCTCGATCCGCACCGAGATCGCACCAACCAGCCCCGCTCGAATATCCGAGGGATCGTAGCTCTTTTTATAGAAATCTCGCAGCACCTTGACAATCGCCTCACGAAAAGCAGCCAGATGCGTCCCCCCTTGCGTGGTATGCTGACCATTCACGAAGGAATAATAATCCTCAGACCCAGTCACCCCGTGCGTAAAGGCCACCTCAATGTCGTGGCCGGTCAGATGAATCGGCGCATAAAGCGGCTCTTCATCCATCTCCTCCTTCAAGAGATCCAGCAGACCATTCTTCGACTTAAACTTCTTCCCGTTGAAAACGAGCGCCAGCCCCGGGTTCAGGTAAGAATAATAGCGACACATCTTCTCCACGAAGGGAGCCTTGAAATTGGTTCGCTGTGGAAACAACGAGCGATCCACCTCAAAAGCCAGGCGCGTCCCTCCCTCGGACTTGTCTGCCCGTGGCCTCTTCATCTCCTCAACGACCTCGCCTTTGCTGAACTCGATCGCCTTCGTCTTCCCCTCGCGCCAGGCCTGAATCTCAAAAAACTCACTCAAGGCATTCACCGCCTTGATTCCCACGCCGTTCAATCCCACCGACTTCTTAAAGGCCTCACTGTCGTATTTCGCCCCGGTATTAATCTTGGCGGCACAATCCATCAGCTTTCCGAGAGGAATCCCCCGCCCAAAATCACGCACCTCCACACGGCCGGCTTCATCGATATCGATGGTAATTTCCTTACCATGCCCCATCACAAATTCGTCCACCGAGTTGTCCAAAGCCTCCTTCAGAAGGATGTATATCCCATCATCAGACGACGATCCGTCACCCAGCTTTCCAATATACATTCCCGGGCGCAGACGAATGTGCTCACGCCAATCCAGGCTCTTGATATCGTCTTCAGTGTAACTCGCGGCGGCGGCCATGGACGGGAGTATCCTTAAGCATCCCAAAATATCAAGGAAAGGCTGAGAAAGTCCTTTATCAGCGCCCAAGCCCCTCAACACCTCTTTTTCTTGAAGGATGAAAAAATCTCGCGGCCCTCAGATTGTTTGGTCCGCGAGGGTTCTCGCGGTCGTCATTTTCGAGGAATCCCAAGTTTAAAATCTCGAGACCGAAATCACGAGCACTCCCTCAGCAAAGAGGAACAATGAGGGCCGTTTCGGGACCTCACCCCCATCAATCACCTCAGCCCGATTCATCTCCCAAAATATTGAATAAGAATACGTTGAAGATATTTTCAGGCGACAAGTCAACCCCCTGACCTCCAACTAGATTAATGTAGAGATTTCAGCACGGAATAAGATCCACTGCGTGAGAACGCCCCCGCTGAAGCCTCTCTCGGAACAAGCTGGGTCATTCCCTGACTAAACGGCAAGCCTCTCTCCCACGACCCCCGCACCGAATTCGGAAAAAAACTCACTATCGCCGGAGAAAAAAGCAGGCTCCGTTCCCTAGTTTGGTGGAGAGGAGGAGCGACTGAAGAAGTTGCAGCAAACACCCCCTCCTTCACATTTTCACAAGACTCATCAAATTTTAGAATTCTCATTAGAGAAGTTCACTTTTTTTGATTCGAAAAAAGAAGTAGCGGCCTGCTATTGGGTGCCGCAAGAACATCCATCAACCCGTCGCCATTTGCATCAATTGTCAGTAGGCTTTTCGTATCATGATGCATCAAAATCCCACTCGCTAGGTGTGGAATTACCTGAAAACCCTTGCCGTCCCACTCAAGATGGCAACCTGGATTTCCACGCCAGATTCCGGTCTCGATCCAGTTCGTTTCATGATTTTGAGCGAGGACCAGCTCCACTCTCCCATCTCCATCAAAATCCCCTGACACCACCGCATTAACGGGAGATAACTGCGCATCCCACGGTAGTCTTTGCCAAAGGAAATTCAACGACTCTCCCTTTCCTCCTTGATTGAGCCACACTCCCGACTCCAGGTGATTCGCCGTCACCTTGTAAGCTTTTGATAATCGTCCTCCATAGATCTCCGTGAGGCTCGCGGAAGCAAAGTCGTGATAGGTTTTAAACTGCTCGCTCACGGCGGGCATCGCTTGACACGTTCAGAAACGCCCCCTCACCGGCAGCGGTCGATCACTCTCTTTCTCCAACTTGGCCTCGACAATATGTGATTCGCCACTCCCGTCTAGATCCCCATAATAAAGGATGGCGGGATAAGCTTGAGTGGGACTCCCGTATTTCGTGTTCACCCCAGTATTCCCGGCTACCAGATCGAGGTCACCATCTTGATCCACATCAACAACCTTCACTGACCGCCACCAGCCACGGCGTTCTCCAGTCCCGACACTTTTCGAGGACTCCACCAGTTCCCCGCTCTGATTCACATAAATCTGAATCACACCCCAATCTGTTCCCACCACCAAATCCAGGTCCCCATCTCGATCAAGATCCGCCCAACTTGCATCTGTAACCATTGCTTCAACCTTCAGGTCCTTTCCTGAAACGTCGGTAAACATCACCTTATCCTTCGTTGAATCATTGCGAATCAGACGGCTCACCGGATTCAAAGGATACTGACCGGGAATTGACCGAGATCCGATAAACAG
>JAKMEV010000477.1:0-7464 GCA_022425785.1 Akkermansiaceae bacterium
ATGTGGTACATCGCCGACTGCGACCCCGGGGCCAAACTCTACGTCGGCTTCAAAGACGGCGTGACCAAAGAGGACTTTGCCGCCTCGCTGCTAGACGGCAGCGTCGCCGATAAGGTTCACGCCATCGAGCCAGAGAAAGATCAATCCATCTTCATCCCCTCCGGTCGCCTCCACGCCATCGGAGCCGGCTTTCTCATCTACGAGATCCAACAAAACTCCGACACCACTTATCGCGTCTTCGACTGGAACCGCCTCGGGCTCGACGGCACCCCGCGCGACCTCCACGTGGAGCAGTCGATGAAGTCCATCGACTTCGACGACCGCGAACCCGGCATGGATATTCCCGACGGTGAGACCATCGCCAACTGCAACTACTTTATCATCGACCAACTTGAAGGGAAAACGAGCATCGACAGCGGAGATCACTTTTCCATCCTCACCGTCGTCCGCGGCACCCTCACCTCACCAGGTGGTCGGATCTTCTCCGCCGGAGACTTCCTTCTCCATCCCCGCGAGGGAAACCCTCTCTTTGCCTCTTCAGATGCCAGAATTCTTCGAACACAGATTCCGACCGATTGATAGGACCACCGAGGATCCAAATGAGATTCCGTTGAGGGTTGCTTCAAAAAAATGAGGGAGTCCAGTGAACTGAACTCCCAACAATTTTAATCTTTGAGCAATTTCGCTCTATCGGCGTCGGCGCAGGGCCGTCACCAAGAGGCCCAGAGCAATCAGCATTGAATGCGATGGCTCCGGAATTAAACTACCAACAGCCAACGAAGAGCCGTTGTCTTCATAAGCCCAACTATGAATCACGCCCGGGGTATTATCATCCTGCAAAGTCACTTCCATCCAGCCGTATACTGGGCTTGTCCCCGCTACCTCCATGGAGAAACCAATGTATCCTTTCTCTCCCGAGGTGAATTGCGTAGGCGCGATTTGGTCTGTCGATCCGCCATAGCCAGCCGAATAATCCGAAGTTGGTCCGACAACTGCCCCAAGCCCCAAATTCACGATCGTACTCGAATTTTCCGTGCCAACTCTTACCGGCTGCCAGCTTGGTGCGGTCCCCGCTTCGTCAGCATCATTCGTGATCCATTCACCTCCAAAAAGGAAATTCACATCCGCTTCGGCAAGCCCGTCCTCGTCGATAGCATTGAAAGCCCCGGTTTCCAGATTCACTGATACCCCAATGAAATTTGTCGGGATCGCAATATCCTCGTCAATAAAGGAGAGAATGGCAGCACTCGCTGAAGAAGCAGATCCCGCGAACAGCGCAAAGGCGGTGAGCATTGGTAATTTCATTGGCATATTGGGTAGAGAAGTTTAGGGGAGAGTTTTTAAGAACACGAAGAATATCAAAGGTCTTTCGATTAGTTGGAGACATTGACTCGGCCATAGCGCCCCTTGCGCCCATCGGTTGGGAGAATGAGTGGGAACTCGGTCTGAACTGCCTCGATGGCCACTCCACCCGCACCAGTGCCGGTCGCAATCACCGTCGGAGGATTACCAACATCGTCGTTGTTTTCAAATGCAGTCAACTCCTGGCTACTAAACTGAGGATTGATCGCCAGCGAAACGGCTGCAAAATCAGCGCGGCGGGTGTGGCGCATGAAGATGCGATTAGTTGCAGGATCAACCCAAGCTGTTGGCGGTCCGAGCGAGAGGATCGAATTGGTTCCCGTATTGACATCAAGCGTTCCTGTCGCAACAAGCGGATCCAGACCAAAGGCAAAGTTCTGCAAGTTTAGCAATCCGTTGGCACCTGGGGCACTGTCAGCACCAGGTCCACTATTGGCAATATCGCCGTAGTAATCCAAACGCCAATCTTCCTGAACGGTATTGGCCTCAATCAACACGTTGACTGTGGCGGTGCCACCGGCAATGCTATAGGTGAAATCATCAACAAGCGAACCTCCGACAGGCAGGGAGACTCCAGAAAAGTCAACCGTTACCGTTCCGTCACCATTTAAGGTCACTGTCCGGCCTCCGGTGGTGGTAGCACTGACTCCTGCGATGGCCAAAATCGAGGCATCGAAGTTTGCTTCCTGCTCGGTCGCGTTGAGGAGTCTGGGATAGGCCCGGAAGATCGCCACCTCTCCGGTCGCCCCCGGGAGGTTCTCATTAAGAGCAGTCGTTCCCTGAGTTTTATTCAATCCGCCATTGTCCGTCCCGCACCAGTCATTGGCGATGCCTGATGGATTCAAGGCCGTGGCATCGACAGTTGGGTCGAATGGCAATGTTGGGTCGTTATTAACGATGATCGACAGAAGATCTTCGAAGACACCGGACGGCGCTCCAACTTCGGCACCCCCGTTAATGTCGATCAACACGATGACCTGATTAAACGCCGTAGTAGAAATTCCACTGGCAGTCGCAACGATATTGGCAGTCGCGTCGTCGCCGCCGTCAACGGTTGCAATCACTTCGTTGGTAGCCGGATCGTAAACAATCGAGAAGCCATTCCCGCTACCGCCACTATCGAAGACTGTCTTTTTGCCTACCTGACCGGGGTCTGGCTTAAACCAGATTTCGATCGTCGCGTCCGCGTTTCCTCCATTGGAGATAGGATCAAGCGTGGCGAGATTAGTCGCGGTCGAGGCAGAGCCAATGATCTGGAAGCCACTGATGAGGTTAGGTGCAACCACCACTGATCCGGTCACTGTTCCATCACGACTAGTACCCGCCGTCCCTTGGTTGGTCCAGGTCCCTCCGGAAAGGGAGGCCGGGACCAGGCTAACATAGGCACCCGGAGTTGCATTGATCTCGTCATTTTTCACCAATTCATTCGGAGTGTATGTCTTGATCTCACTTTCCTTGGCCAAAACATTGTCATCAGACGGGCTTGCGACACCTGTGATGGTAACGATGACGTTAGCCTGAGAAATCCCTCCGTTGCCGTCAGTCACGCGATAGGCAAATGTGTCGGTAGCGGTCTCACCTGGCAGCACACTAAACACTCCGTTCGGGTTGTAGTCGAACCCGCCGGTTGCGTTGTTCATGGTGACGATCGCGCCGGAGGCGAGGGTCGCCGGGGAACCGTTAGCGACGAAAGCACCGGTGCCGTCGAGGACGCCGATCGCGCTGATGCTATCACTGTCGATGTCGGTTCCGGTGTTCACCGCATTGTAGTTCTGGAACAACTGTACCCCGGTCAGCACGCCGGAGTAGAGGCGCACAATGGCCATCTGCCCGAGGAACGGGGCGTCGTAGATACCACCGGTAGCGCCGTTGGCAAACCCACCGTGGTTGGCTTCTCCGAAGCGGCCGAGGCCGGAACCGTCGCCACCGTCCCAGTCAGCGCCCACGCCGCTGGTGGTCTCATCCACGAGGACACCATTGACGTAGAGCTGCAGCCCGCCGCTCGGGGTGATGGTGACCGCATACTGGTTGAAATCCGTGGTCGGATCTCCACCGACGAGCCCCTGTGAGTCCGTGAGCAGACTGTAGCTCACGTAACTGCCGTTCGTCGAGGCCCCGTCAAGTTCCGAGGCAGCCTCAAGGACGCCATTGTTGATGATGAATCCGAAGCCTGTACCTCCTCCAGTTTCAAACAGCGTCATGACAGAAGTCGTGTTGGTCGGCTTGACCCAGAACTCGAAGGTGGCCTCGTTGGTGTCAACGCCAGACATGAGATCGTTCACCGAGTTGTTACCGGTGAGCAGCGCACGGTCGAGGATGTTGTCCCACTCGTAGGAAGCGGAGATGCCCTGGCGCGTGCCGCCGGGGCTGGTGTTGAGGGTTACGTCGGTGAGCAACCAGTCCATCGTCGATCCCGAACTCGATCCGAGGTTCTCCCAACGGCCGGTGCCAGCCGAGTTGGCGGCGTCGTAGTTGAGCAGGAGATCGTCAACGTCGAGCGATACCCCTGGGGCGCTACCAATGACGGTCACTTCGGCGAGCGAAAGGATGCTGCCCTCGCTGGCAGTATCACTCAAATCCGGTGTGCGGGTGACCACCAAAGTCCGACCAGTAATCGGTCCGGCAAAATCCACGAAAAGCGATGCAACAATCGTCAATGGGTCGGTGGTGGGATTGAGAAGGCCGGAGTCAAACACCATGCCGCCACCGCTGTCCAAAACGGTCACGGTGATATCACGGAAGCGATTGGTGTTCGTGAGGCGGCCGGTGAGCGTCACATTCTCCAGCAAGACGTCCTGACCAAAGTCCACCTGCCAGACGTGGTCGACCGTGTTGTTGTTCCCTTCGGTGTGGGTGAAGGTGTTGGTGCTCCCATCGAACGCATTCTCAGGCACGCCGCCCCCGGGAGGTGCTCCAACGCTCGGGGTCTGCGACGCCGTCTTGCCTGGGAGCAGGCGAAGATCACTGCCTGCTGGGAAGGTGAGCGGCGTCGGGTTAATTCGGTAGCTGCCGTCGTTCGCGGTCAAGTCGCGGGTGCTGATGAACGATGAAGCATTTTCAAGCGGACCATCGTTGAGCACGTCGGGGAGCGCCTCAGTTCCGTCGTTGGCACCGGCGATGGTGATGCTCACCGTCGCAGTGGCTTTTTTGCCGATGATATCGGTAACGGTGTAGGTGAAGGTATCGACTATGCTCGCTCCGCCAGCCAGTTGCTGCAGGGAACCTGAAGCAAGAGGGTCATAGGTAAACGTTCCATTAGGATTCGCCGAAACAGCAGCCCCACTCGTGCTCACGGCATCGAAAGAGGTAAGCGTGAGGGAATTTCCTGTGTCGTTTGATAACAAGTTCGCCCCGGCCGTCAGTTGAGCCTGGGTCGCAAGGGTGTCCTCATCAGTAGCGGCGCTGTCTGACCCCACTGTGATTGCTTGAATCACCCGAATCACAAACGTGCCGCTTTCTGAGTTCAATCCCGGGTCGCGAACGGTGAAGTCGAATCCACCGGGATCTGTCTCGACGCCACCTTCCTCGAAGGTCACCAAGCTATTGTCGATGTCAGCCTGAGTGAAGGTGTCACCGCTGTTGAGCGTGGTTCCAGACAATTTCAACGTGCCGCCGCTGGGCTGGCTATCCAAGGTATAGGTGAGATCTGCCGGGACGTCATTTCCGTCCGTTGTGGACAAAAAGGTATTGTCGATCGTGACCGTTGGATCTCCGATCGACATCAAAACAGGATTGTTAACTCCAACAATCGGAACTGCGGGTAATGCAGAAATGCTGGCAATGTTGATCCCTTGCAGACTGAGCTTGCTCGGAGCAACGACAGGAGCGTTACCCAAGCGCTGAGTTGTGGTTTCGATGGCATCTCCAACGCCAAGACTCAAGACCGCCGCGGCCCAGCTGCCTGAGTCGCGGGATGCTTGGTTACCTGCTGGGTTATCCCGGTTATAAGCCCCACCTTCTCCGTAGGTCACGGCTGCAGCAATGCCTCCGAACGGAGTCTGCTGAAATCCCTGCCTGATGGTTGTTCGGACGCCAACGCCGGGCGTGTCATAGTCTTCGACTTGGTGGGATCCCAAAAAGAGAAAGTCCTCCGCCTTGTTGACTACGACCTGACTAGCGCTGGTGGCCGATGCGTAAGTGAAAGAAGGATTCGAAACATTCGTTTGAGAAGCGAAACTTCGGGACCCTGCAGTCGCGGTGTTAATGTCTGCATTGTTCGATGCACCGGATTCCCCGAGGCTGATATACTCACCGTAGCTTGGAAGCTTTACGATCGCGAGACCGGTCCGGGTGTGATCGACCGATACCACAGAGTTATCAGCCGAGCTGTCACGCTGCATCTCCACGGTAAGAATGGAGTTTGCTGCGGTGGCCTCCACGAGAACGCCGACACTGGCCGATCCCTCGTCACAGAGACCACCGGCACCATCCGCGCCACCAGAGTTTCGAAGATAGACCACGGTTTCGCCACCGACAACTGAGGTGCCGTCGAGTTTGATCCGCTGGCTGAGGCAATTGCGACGATTCGCTCCCTTTGTCAGAATATGAATCCCGGTATTAGCGAGGACAAGGTAATGCCCGGCCGACTTAAGAGTGATTTGCTCAGGATCGGTCGCCGTACTGTGACCGAAACTGGTCGCGTCGATCTCATCTTGAAAATTATAAGGAACCGCTCTCGACGTCCCAGTGTCGCCAGATGGAATGAGCGCCGTAGTGGACGTCCTGCTTAGGCGCAAGAAGTCGAGATTCGCTCCGTCGAGCATAACGACCTGCAGATCACCGCTGACCTGCGTGATGTCACGGGGTTCATCGACCACGTAAACATCGGTACGGCGAGACTCGATCTCGATGGAATCGCCTTGAGCCACGTTGAGGATCGTGCCCCCACGGGTAAAACCTCTAGCGTTCGCCGTGTCACGACCAAAGCCCGAAGATTGCCCGTAGGGAATTTCGATCCCATTCAACTTAAGATAGGAATCAGGATTAGAGCGCTCGCCTCCCCCTGTCCACTCACCACCGTAAAGAACGAGATGATGTCCGGCAGTGAGAAAAAGTTTGGTTTCGTCAGCGCTAGCATCGACACCCAGATCGAAACTGTCTGCAGTATCGCCCAACACGATTGAGTTACTATTATCGAAGTCCCATGTGTGGGTGGCGCTTGGCAGAGCTGTCGTATCAGTAATCGTTCCAAATTTGCCCGCATCGAGCGAATACACCGCGCGATCACCGGGCGTGCCAGTAGCTGCAAGCTCAGCTTGACTTACATCGGTGGAAAAAATGGCCACCGATAGCGAAATGCCGAGCATCAACTGCCGTGGGAAACTACTTAGGACTGTAAACATATTCATGAGCGATTTTTAACGTGATCCCCCTATTAAATAAAACGCTTTTTAGAGCGTAAAGAACTAAAGCACGAAAATTTGACTGAAAAATTTACTTTTGTTAAACATGGTCTGAAAAGAACGGCGTCATTGACAGGAACTCGCTAAATTCACCGATTCCATTCCCCCTTTGGAACTGATTCCATGCTACATCATGCTGCACTACGGCGGTCGGATGAATTACTTCTGAGGAAAGTAAGCGCTGGCGGAGGGTGTGGGATTGCCTGTCGCGTTGCTTTGAGGCTGACTCCGCTCGCTTCACTCCCTCCGGCTCAAACTTCGCTCTCATCCCACTAAACGCCACAGCCCCACCCTTGCTTTGCAGAGGTGGGGCTGTGGCGGAGGGTGTGGGATTCGAACCCACGGATACATCACTGCATCACTCGATTTCGAATCGAGCGCCTTAAACCGGGCTCAGCCAACCCTCCCGAGTGGCGGGACGCTATCAAAGTCGGACTCAGGGTCAAGATTAGCGATGAGCTTTTTCCCGACTGGCAAGCCTATCCGGGAACGGTGAGGATCACCCGCAGGCCTCCGCTTTGGCGGTTGGCGCAGGTAATGATTCCGCCGACGCTTTCAATGCAGGTTTTGGCAATGGCCATACCCAAACCAGTTCCGCCGCTTTCCCGGGTTCTCGCTCCGTCGGGTCGCGCAAAAGGCTCAAAGATTTTTTCAATCCACTCCTGAGGCAATCCTGGACCACGATCTTCAATAGAAATAT
>JAKMEV010000480.1:0-9468 GCA_022425785.1 Akkermansiaceae bacterium
CAGGCTCCTTCAAGACTCTCGCCGCAGCCCTCGGAGCTGCCGATTTGGTCGAAACTATGAAAGGCAAAGGTCCATTCACGGTCTTTGCCCCAACTGATGAGGCCTTCGCCAAGCTCCCGAAAGGAACGGTCGAGACACTCCTCAAGCCTGAAAACAAAGATAAACTCGTCGCCATCCTGACGTACCACGTCGTCGCCGGGAAGGTCAAGGCCAAGACAGCCGTCACTCTGAGCAAAGCTACCGCCTTGAACAAGAAGGACATTGCTCTGGCGGTCAAAGGTGAGTCGCTCACTCTCAACGGCACCGCAAAGGTGGTAAAAGCAGACATCATGTGCTCCAACGGAGTCATCCACGTGATCGACAACGTCATCCTCCCACCAGCCAAGTAATCGAATCAACTCCCTACCCCGGATTCTCGAGTGAGGATCCGGGGTGGACACGTCTCCCCCAAACTGTATCCTGCCAGTCTCAGTGACGGATCGACTGCAAGATATTTCAGACGATGTGATCCTCCTTCAGGTGGCTCAAGGAAACGAACGCGCCATGGAATTGTGTATCACTAAATACGGCCCACTCGTTTGGTCCATCGCCAAGCGCCATGTGCAAGACCACTCCGCAATCGAAGATGTTGTTCAGGAGACCTTCACCGACTTATGGAAATCCGCCAGGCGCTACAACCCGGACATTGCCACTGAATCCACTTTCGTGGGCCTCCTTGCCCGGCGGCGCGCCATCGACTACGCACGCAAGGAGAGCCGCCGCCCAAAACTAGAGCCATTACCCGAAACAGAATCGTTTCTCGAACCTGCTCTCGAATCCTCAGCCGCTCTTCGCTGCCAAAACGAAGATGTTCGCTCGGCTCTCAAAGAACTCCCCGAGGAGACCCAGCACATTTTCTCACTCCACTTTGACAAGGGAATGACCCATCCCGAAATCGTCGAACAAACCGGCATACCACTGGGAACAGTGAAGACCCGCCTGAGGCGCGGTTTGATCGACCTTAGAAATACCCTCCGCCGCCTGGACAGCGGTCAACCATCAATCCCCGCTACCTGATGAACGAGCAAGAAATCTTAGATCGATTCGAAGAGCTTGAAGCTGGACGGATCCTCGGTGATCTCGATTCCAATGAGATCAAGGAATGGGAAAAACTTTCTGCCGATCCTCGTTGTAAGTCCGATCTTTCCCTTGAATTAGCGGCCGCCGCGCTCGAGTCCAAATATCTCGGGAACGAAGAGACTGGTCTTTCAAAGGATCTCCTCGGCAAACTTCAGGAGGACATGGCCGGCTTTGTTGTCCCGGAAGAGCCTCAAGAATCTGAAGACAACGTCATCCGTCCGGCGAATTGGCAAACCATTCTGGCCGCTCCGAAAACCGGATGGGCTATCGCAGCGCTCTTTGCCCTTCTTCTGGTCGCCCAGTCACTCATCGACAAGGGGCCTCAGGAACCCAAAGGCTTAACAACAGCCGAGGTCGAAAAGCTCTCGGCTGAAGAGAGCCGTGACACCTTAATTTCCAAGGCTAGCGATTTAGTTAAATCAGACTTCGGAGGGCTCGAGAGCTATGGAGAAATGTCCGGAACGGTAGTCTGGAGTGACGAACTTCAGGAGGGATACATGAGCCTCACCAATCTTCCCGCAAATAACCCCGGCACCAATCAGTATCAACTTTGGATTGTCGATCCTACCCGCGATGAAAAACCAGTGGACGGCGGAGTCTTTGATATTCCGTCAGGCGATGGCACCACCATCATTCCGATTCGTAACCCGCTCGTGATTACCGACCCCAAGGCATTTGTGATCACCTTGGAGCAGCCCGGCGGGGTTGTCGTTTCCAAGCAGGAAGTTGTGGTAGCACTGGCCAAAGCCTCCTAAGCACGGCTACGAAAAAGGTTCTCCCGGAGTTCAATATTTTTACGCCCATTTCTGGAGAATTTGGCTCAATCCACGCGGGATCAAAAAACGATCAAATTTTTTGAATCCAGATGATGAGGTGAGTCGAATACCCCACCGAAGCCTAGTCGCCACCTAATCAATGAACCCGTTTACCGCTACCAATTTTCGCCTTCCGGGAATCCGCAGCTTCATCAACCGATGCTCAATGTTTCAACAAGTAGAGACACGAAAAAGGCACTCCTCTTCAGAACTTGTAGCCTTTGCTAATGAGGCAGTCCGCACCGGACATTTTCGCAACGGAGATCGGTTTCCCACACCGGATGAAATCTCGAAACTGACCGGCGCCTCGGTCGTAGAAAGCCTCGATGCTGTCACCATCCTCATCAAAGAAGGAGCCATTAGACAACTCCCCTCCGGGCAACTCTCCATTCTCAGCCAACCGGGCAGAGTATGCCTCTAGTCCGAGCCCTTCGACGACCAATTAGTAGGGAACCAAGCTCTTACTGCCCAGGAGACGTCCGCCCCTGGTCTCTCTCGTGAGAGCAGCCAACTCAAGGCGTTCCTCCTACTTCTTCTTCACGGCTTTCGGCTTCTTCTGGCGCTTCGGTCTCGACGGGTCAACCTCGGGAACTTTGAATTCCTTCCGCAAACGAGCGAGCTCGGTCTCCATTTCCTTCTGAACGGCCACGTAGTTCGGATCACCGTGGACACTTTTCATCTCGTTGGGATCCTTTTTCAAATCAAAGAGCTCCCACTCCTCTTTTTGGTAAAAGTGAATCAACTTGTGATGGCCGTTCGTCACCCCGTAATGGCGCGCCACGCTGTGTGCTCCGGGAAACTCGTAGTAGTGATAATAGAATGACTTTCGCCAATCCTTGGCAGCCCCGCCCTTTAACAATGGCACAATGCTACGCCCTTGCATGTCGGAGGGGGCCTTCACTCCGGCAACATCGAGGAAGGTCTCGGCGAAATCGAGATTCGAAACGATGTCCTCATTGCGGGAACCCGCTTTGACTGTTCCCGGCCAGCGCACAAGGAGAGGTGTTCTCAAAGACTCCTCATACATCCAGCGCTTGTCATACCAACCGTGCTCTCCGAGATACCAACCCTGGTCCGAGGAATAGATCACAATGGTATTCTTCGCGAGGCCACTTTCATCGAGATAGTCGAGGATTCTTCCAATGCCATCATCCACTGACTTCACACAACGAAGATAATCCTTCACGTAGCGTTGGTATTTCCACTGAATGATTTCCTTATCACTCATCGTGGCTTTCGCTTTTTCAAAGGCCTCGTTCTTTGGACCATAGGCCGCATTCCATTTCTCCAATTGCTCGGGATTGAGTCCGCGCGGCTTGTTCAACTTAAGATCGTTCGAGTTAAGATGACGCTTGATCTCCATCGTCTGTCCACTCGCGGCCGAAGTCCGACCCTTGTAGTCATCGTAGAGAGTCTCCGGTTCCGGGATTTTCTTGTCATCGAGCCAGGTCAAATAATCCGGCCCCGGCTGCCAATTCCGGTGCGGGGCCTTGTGCTGGCACATCACCATGAAGGGCTTTGAGTCATCCCGCTTTTCCTTCAGCCAATCCAAAGTCAGGTCCGTGATGATGTCGGTGGTGTATCCCGTGACCTTGGTGGGGACCTCTTTTCCATCCTTCCCCATCACCCGCATCGCAGGATTGTAGTAAGCCCCCTGCCCCGGAAGAATTTGGAAATGATCGAAGCCCTGTGGAGTGGTTTTCAAATGCCACTTCCCGAGAACCGCTGTCTGGTATCCGACTTTCTGCAGGAGCTTCGGAAAGGTTTGTTGGTCTCCGTTAAAGGAGTTTCCATTCGTCATGAAACCATTCAGGTGGCTATATTTCCCGGTCAAAATCACCGCCCGGCTGGGACCGCAGATCGCATTGGTGACATAACAACGGTTGAAAAGCATCCCCTCCTTCGCAAGACGATCCATGTTTGGAGTCGTCATACGCGCCGGATCGTAGGCGCTGAGGGCCTGCTCGCAGTGATCATCGGTGAAAATGAACACAATATTCGGGCGATCGGCTGCCAGCGAAGAAATCGTGGCAGAGGCAAAACAAAGAAGTGAGAGAAGGCGTAATTTCATGAACTATTTGGGATTGAGATGATACCCGACCACGCAAGCCCTCCTTTCAAGACCTTATTACTGATCACTTAAGGGATTTGCCTGATCTCTCAAGCCAGCGCTCATTCCGGATGAGAATCCCCTCTACCAGGGCCCCCAATCCCGCGAAAACCCCGGAAACAAATCAGTGCCTCTCCAACTCATGGAGGTTCTTAAAATCAGTCCCCGTTGGTGACTGGAAAACATTCAGTCCGAACTCCGGCAGCACGGCCAAAAGGTGATCAAAAATGTCACTCTGAATTCCTTCGTACTCAACCCACCGGTTGTCATTGGCGAAAATATAAATCTCAATCGGCAACCCTTTCTCTGTTGGTTGCAATTGCCGCACCAGAAGAGTTTGGTCCTTGGAAATCTTTGGATGGCTCTTGAGATACTCGGCAATGTAGGCGCGGAACGTGCCCAGATTGGTCAGAGCCCGTGCATTCACCGGCTCCACGCTTTCCCCGTCTGGAAACTGCCCGTTCCATTCATCCAGCTCTTTTACTTTGCGATCGAGGTAATCCCGCAACAGCCGAATCTTACGAAATCGTTCGATGGAGTTTTCGTCGAGCAAGCTTACCGAGTTCATGTCGAGAAGAAGGTTTCTCTTGATTCGCCGCACTCCCGACTTACTCATCCCCCGCCAATTGCGGAAGCTGTCGCTGATTAAGGCATGAGTCGGAATGGTGGTAATGGTTTTGTCAAAGTTCTGCACTTTGACCGTCGTCAACGCGACATCGATCACGTCGCCGTCTGCTCCGAATTTCGGCATCTCAATCCAGTCTCCCCTCGCGACCATTCGATTCGCCGAGAGCTGCACGCCTGCGACAAGTCCAAGAATAGCGTCCTTAAAAATCAACATCAACACTGCCGTCAAAGCGCCAAGCCCGCTGAAGATCAGCACCGGTGATTTCCCAATCACCGAGGCCACCACAAAGATCGCCGCCGCCACAAAAATCAAAATCTTAATGACCTGAAGAAAACCCTTGATAGGGATTTCCCGAGATACCGGAAAACGTCGATAGATACGCTCGCACACATTGAGAACCGAACTCAAGGCGAGGAACGCCACCACGATGATGTAGATCTCAGCTAGAATTCTGACGACTTCGGACGCCGCAGGATTACGAAGCGCAGCCTGCCCTCCGGACCATATCAACATTCCCGGAACCAATTGAGCGATCCACTGGAAAACACGACTTTTAACCAGTTCGTCGTCCCAGGTATTATCACTTCGCTTAACAAGTGCCCGAAGCAAACGCACCACCAGGCGCCAGGCGATGAAATAGATCCCGATCGCAGCAAGCACCACTCCCAACAGAATCAAGACATCCGCCAACACCGAGACCCAATTGGCGCCACTCCCCGCGCCGCGGCCTATCCACCCTTCAACTGTTTGATGCAATCCGTTCACGGACCCTAATTGCCAGATAGGGACCTTCGAAGCAAGCCGCGTTGATCCACAGTCGCTAACATGACACAAAAAATCGCCTCGCGGATGGACTTCCTCGGTTGTATGATCCCCGAGAATCCCATGAAAACTTCTTTTACCCGAAGGAACTTCCTCCGCGCTGGAGGAATTGCCATCGCCCTCCCCTCTCTGGAGTCATTCGCGCAACCCGCGAAAGCCTCAAAAAAACCGGTAAAGCGCATGATCTGCCTTTCCAATAACTACGGCGTTTACCAGAAGGCCTTTTTCCCCACCCAAGGCGGTCGCGATTACGAGATGTCGCACACTCTCAAGCCGCTCGAAAAACATCGCGAGGATTTCACCGTCTTTTCTAATCTCGATCATGGCCTCACCGGCGGACATGCCTGCGTCCCGACTTTCCTCAACGGCATCCGCCCCGACATGTCGTCCAGCTTCCGCGAAGGCAACATCAGCATGGACCAAAAGGCCGCCGAGTTTGTCGGAGCGGCCACGCGTTATTCCTCGATGACGCTCAAGGTGAAGGAGAACAACCAAACGAGTTTCACCCGCACCGGCGTACAGGTTCCTTCCATCGATGTCACCGCGATGTATCGCAAGCTCTTCCTCGAAGACTCAGCCGAAGCCAAGAAACAAGAAGAGCTGCGCCTGCAACGACACGGCAGCATCCTCGACACCGTTCTCGGAAGAGCCAAGGACGTGAAGAAAGAGCTCAGCAAGCAGGATCAGGATAAGTTCACCGAGTATCTCGACTCCGTGCGCAGCCTCGAAAAGAAAATCGACCTGCAGCGACCGTGGCTTGATCAGCCGAAGCCAACGACCGAAATGGAGGAACCCCGGCCGGCCCGACAGACCGCCGACGAGATGAAAATCATGATGGAGCTCATGGCACTGGCCATCGAAACCGACTCCACCCGTATCATGACTCTCGCGAGTGGATTCGCAAATGGCGACTTCGGCTTGAATGGCGGCTACCATGGATTTTCCCATCACGGCGAACTCGCCGAGAAAACCGAAGCCCTCAAATTAATCGAAGGAAATCAGATCGCGCAGATGGCTTACCTCATCGACCTGCTCAAAGGAAAAGAAGACACTCTCAACGGCGGCACGCTTTTCGATCACACCATGATCCTCTACGGCTGCGGTATGGCGACGGGAACGCATTCCTGCAAAAATATGCCCCTCGTCCTCGCCGGCGGCGGGTTCAAGCTGGGCGAGCACGTCGTTCTTCCCGAAGGAAAATTCGAACGCGTGAAAGCCTGCAACCTCCTCCTCTCCATGCTGCAAAATTTCGGGCTGAAAGTTGATCAATTCGGAACGAGCACGGGAACCCTGACGGGACTCGAGTGGGCGTGATGAGGAAAACCTTTCATGCCATTCTCCTGATCGCAGCCGGGCTTGTTCAAGCCAAGGGCGAGGAGCGCTGGGTGCAAAGTTACGACGCAGGATACACCGATGCCAATGGCGTTTGGGCGGGCGGATCCGAGATGATGCACCTCGCCTCGCACAAGGGAAAGCTCTACGCCTCCAATGGCTACTGGGTGGATTCCCATTGGGTAATTCCTCCCGAAGGCCAACGCCAGTCCGCGCAAGTCTTACGCCTCGATTCATCCGATGCGCAATGGCAGGTCGACCTCAAGATGGGAAAGTCCAACGACGACCTCGGCCTGGAATACATGAAGGGCAACATTCTTAAGTCAGTCACCTTCACGCGCGACGCCAAAGGCCAGCCGCTCGCCAAACCGGAGTCTCTCCTGGTGATGGCTGCGGGTGCGAATTTTGAACGCGGCGGCGCGGTCTCGGCATGGGTCCGCGATGACTCTACGGACAAATGGACGCACACCTTGGTCCGCCATGGCTCGAGTGCCGGCGGAGTTCGCTGGGTGCCACGTGACATGGAGGTCTATCGCGACAAAGTCACCGGAGTGGAACGCATCTTCATGTCGCTCGGAAATCCCGGCATCATCTCGGGTGTCTATGAACCCGCCGCTCCCGGCCGCATTCGCTGGGATCGCAATCTGGAGTATCCCTTCCTCACCGACGGAAGTTTTCGCACCCGCCCTCTCGGCATCACGAAAGCCAACGGTTCTTTATTTTTTTCCGAAGGCGATTCGATCTATCAACGCATCGATGGTGAAAGACCTGCCTACCGCGAGATCTTCGAACTCTTCGAAGACACCGATACCGACGTCGGCGGCATTCGCGGGCTGACTCGCGTCGACAATCCGAATGGCAAAGGTGACTCGCTTCTCTTCATCTGGGCTCCCGGCGAGCGATCAGCCAGCGCGGTCAAGCGACTCGATCCCGACGGCAAGGGCGGCTACACCTTGCACGATGAAGTCCGCATCATTGACCTGATGAAGGACTACCTCGACGTCGAAGTCACCTACACACTCGGCGCGCACAATATGGTTTACCCCTTCACTGATCCAGCCACTGGAGAGGCCGTTCATATCATCGGTTTCCAGGGGAACATTCGCGGTTCGAAAAACCATCTTCGCTGGAAAGGGAGCGCGCTCTATGCCGGCGCGCTCTATGCCGTGAGAAAAGCCGATCAGAGCTATCAGGTTCTTGAAGTCAACAACCGCTACAAACCCGGCAAGCAACTCCTCATTTCTCCCCGCACTTTTTGCAAGTCACCATTCGGCGACAAGGACATCTATATCGCAGGACATGATTCCAGCTTCAAAAACTCTGATAACATGGCCTGGGTTTTCCGCGCTCCCGAGTCGGTCGTTCTCGGATCAAAGAAAGCCCTCGATGCTCTCCCGCCCAAACCAAAACCAAAGCCCGCGCCCCGCTTACTGGATGGACCAATTTACGAGCTCCGCATCTACGCCGCCAATGAAGATCGACTCCATCATTTGGAAAAACGCTTCCACGAGCACACCGACCGTATCTTCAAGAAACGTGGCCTCAAATCCATCGGATACTGGGTTCCCACCGAAGGCCCGGCCAAAAAACGTCGTCGTCTGATCTACATTCTCAAGCACCCTTCGCGCTATACGGCTTATCAAAACTGGATTCACTTCAACAACGATGGCGAATGGGACAAAGTTCTCGACGAACCACAATTTCAGGGACTTCTTTCCGAAAAGCCCACGAGCATCTTCATGAACGAAACGGACTATTCGGCGCAGGTCCGCAATACCATCGACCAGAAGGGAGGCGTTTTCGAACTTCGAACTTACGTGACCAACCCGGGCAAGCTCGACGCGCTCAACGAACGTTTTAAAAACCATACCGCCAAGCTCTTCGCCAAGCATGGCATGAAGAATTTCGGCTACTGGACACCCTTCGATACGCCCGACTCTGCAAACACCCTAATCTATCTCATTCATCACCCCGACCGGAAGCAAGCCGACGCCAATTGGAAGGCCTTTGCCTCCGATCCCGCTTGGCAAAAAGCCCGCAAGGAGTCAGAGCGTGATGGTAAAATTCTCGCCCAAGCACCCGAGCGCATCTTCCTGCGGGCCCTCGATTTTTCTCCCACTAACCAAGTGAAAAAATGAAACGATTATTCCCAGTTTGGTTTCTCACAAGTCTGCTCGCTTTTGGCGAAGCCGATCCCTCGTTGAATACTCTCGGCCCCTTCCTGAAGAAGCACTGCATCGAGTGCCACGGCCCGAACAAACAAAAGGGCGACTATCGCTTCGACCTTTTGAAGAATGATCTCTCCGACCTGCAAACGCTGGAACTTTGGCAGGGAATTTTGGATCAACTCAACCTCGGCGAAATGCCCCCAAAGAAGAAGGAGCAGCCGTCCCGGGAAGAGAGCGCTAAAGTCATCGCCACTCTCACTCCCGCGCTTCAAAAAGCCTACGCCTCTCAGAAAAGCACCGGCGGGCAGGCCGTCATTCGGAGGCTCAACAAATTCGAACTCCGCAATACCCTCCGCGATCTGTTTTATCTCAATCACCCGGATTTCGATCCCACCGTCGTGTCCGGACTTTACGACTTCAATGGCAACGGCATCACAGCACAAAAAACTATCGAGCCCACACGAAGTTTTCAGG
>JAKMEV010000493.1:0-6016 GCA_022425785.1 Akkermansiaceae bacterium
TACGCGTTCTTCAGGGGGAGCGGGAATTGGCTGCCGATAATTGGGAGTTAGGGGCGTTCGAGATGGAATTTCAAACGGAGCGAAAGGGGCAGGCTCGGGTTGGCGTGGAATTCAGGATTGATTCGGACGGGATTCTTTCGGTCTTGGCGCGGGATATCGCAAGCGGGCAGGATACTGTCATTGATGTCGGCAGCGCGGCAGTGGATGTGGCCGAGGCCCGTGTCGAAAAAATGGTGAGTGAAAGCGTGGAATTTGCTTTCGAAGATATGGGGGCACGGGTTTTCGAAGAAGCACGATTGAAGGCCGAGGAACTTCTCCCGGCGGTGGAAGTGGCTTTGGGGCAGCTTGGTGGATATTTGGAGTCCGAAGAGCGCCACGCAATCGAGAAAGCTCGGGATGCGGTTGTGTCGGCAATTGCGTCGGGGAGCGGTCCCGGGCTCAAGGCTGCGGTCGAAGAGCTGGATGGAGCGACAGAGGCTCTGGCGGCAATGCTCGTGGATTTGGCATCCGGCGCTCTTTTTTCGGATTCATGAGGTTGACGTGGCGAGGCCTTTTCACCACAGTCGCAAAGTAAGTTACGCATGAGCCAATCAGGAGTTTTTCTTTGTCCGTCCTGTCAGGCGGTCATTCAAAGTGATCGTGGGACGGAAAACGGGTTAACCTGTACCGAGTGCGGACATGAGTTTTTCAAGAGGACGGTAATGCCCCCTCAGGTGGGATCAGTCAGTGCTCCCAAGAAGAGTGATAGCGTAATACGGAATGTTGCTCGCACGCGCAATCCGGTTTCGGTTCAGAAGGCGATGACGGAAGTGCCGGCGCACGAAGCTCCTTTTGTGCTGAAAACCGAGGCGCCTGTGATGGTAAAAGTGGAAGAAGAGCCGGATGCCGCTTCCGGGGAGATGCCTGAAGACAGGGATGAGATGATTATGGCGGATGGATCCAGAAGGATCCGGAGGCGTAAAAAGAAGTTGAAAAAGGAGAAGAGCAAAGCTCTCTTGATCTTTACAATCGTCTGGATGGCTATTATCGCCTCGGTTTCCTACCTCTTAAAATCTGGAGATGATTCCAAGCAGGATCAAGATGAAGAGTCCGCTGACCAAGAGTCTATTATTGCCGCCAGAAACCGCTTGTTTGCTGGTGCGCATTTCCCAAAAATTAACGACTCATTCAAAGCGTTTCTGGGACAGTTTGAATCGGGAAGGCGTCTTCAATTCATTGATCAATCGTCAAGGCTTTCACTGCAATTTAACCGCTTCTACCGAAGTGCGGTATTCCCAACTCCCGAAGGCGAGATTGGCGCGGGTGTGCGCAATGTGATCGAGATTAAGTCTGGTCCCGACCCTGTCCTGGGGCTGGAAACGATATGGGTTGATGAGAAGAAACGTATCCTCGAAACAGTGCACGTTCACGACGGAGAGGCGTGGAAGTTGGATTGGGAGGCCTTTGGCCCTTATTCGAGCTCATCATGGGTGTTATTTGTTTCTGGAACCGAGAGAAGTGAGGGGACATTCCGACTCTACATGAGAAAGATGAAATCACTTGATGATTCAAAGAGGTTCTTTGTGAAGTTTTATGCCCCACCCGTTTTTGGAGAGAGTGACCGGAAAGCGAGTAGTTTTGATGTGGAATCTCCCGAGGTGGAAGTTGATGCGAGGAGCGCCCTAGGACAGCAATTCATTGAGGTTTTAGAAAATCATCAAAACAAGGATTTCTTCTTGGGTTCCGTGTTCCCTTATTATGATCCGAAAGGATATCTGCGCGTCACGGTGAAATTGGCTTGGGAGTTGAACGAGAAAGATGAACCAGTTTTGGTGTTGAAGGAGCTCATCAGCCCTTCCTGGTATGGTCAAAGAATCGTGGATACCCTGGATGATTTTGACCCGGGAACAGAGGTTGAGTTGAACGAGGAATCTGAAGTCGATGAAGAAACCGGACTTGATAAGGTGAAGCCAATTTTAAAAGATGAGTGACGACGAATCAAAAAATCCGGTTGAAAAAGTCCCGGAGGGGATGGTCCGTAAGCGCCGCAAGGTGCGGAGAAAGCGTCGAAGTAATCAAGGCTCGGTTTCTGCAGGCAGGGTCTTTGAAAAAGGAAAAGATCTGCTCTTCGGGATGCAGAAGGATGAGGGCGAACAGCATGTAGATGTTGCTGAGCAATTGCGGCGTCTGAAGCAGGATGCTGACGATGAAAAACCTCTGGATGATGTTTGGGGAACGAAAAGGCGTTCCAGTTCGTGGCTTTGGATTCTGCTGTTGGGGATCATCATGCCATTGATTATTATCGGGATTATTATTTCGAAGCTGACGCAGAATCCCAACGAAGGGTCGGGGGTCGAATTGAAGAATGGAGTTGGTGTGCTGAAAAAGGATTTTTCTGCTTTCGATGGTCCCAATGGTTGGTTTCTGGGCGATTCAGAGATGGTTACCGCCGAAGTGATAAGAATTCTGAATGCTCTCAACGACGCAAAGACTCTCGAGGAAGTAGAGCCATTTATTCGCCAGTCACCCTATCGTAGTTTGAACCCAGTTTCCTTGAATCGTTTGGCCAATCCATTTATTGCGGAAACGATTTCAGATTTTGAATTGATAATTGGTCTCAGCAAGCCTGGTGGAAATTCTAATGTCGAGGAGCAAGGGTTCGTAAGCATTGGGGGAAAGCATGAGGACGGTCAGGCGTTCACGGCGTATTTTGTCGAAGAAGAGGTGGGAGGTGACAAGAAAGTCCTTCTCGACTGGGATGCCACAACGGGATGGGGAGAAGTCAAGATGAAGACTTTGGTGCAGACCAAGCCACGCAATGAAGTCTTGATCAGATGTCTCATTGAAAAAAAGGCGATCTATGATGTGGAGTTTGGGGATGTGGTATACTCGGGATACATTCTTTCCGACCGGGAGGATGGTGAATATTCCTTCGCCTACGTGCCGCTTTCCAGTGAAGCGAATCGAATTTTAGACGGGCAGTTGAAGGGGGTTCTTGATTACGGCAATTTTATCCTCCCGTTAAAAGAAAATGAGCCGGTCACTCTACGTGTTCGTTTTGGAAACGAAAAAGGAACGTCCAGCGTATTTGAGATTGCCAGCCTTGAACACGAGAGTTGGGTCAGGCCTTAAGGAAATCCAAAAGCCCTTGTCGCATTGCGTCAACCGGCGCGTCCTGATTGAGCCAGTGTTCCAGAGAAAGCGCCCCTTGATGAAGGAGGAGGGAAAGTCCGTTGGCGATTCTGGCTCCCTGACTCTCGGCATCGCGAAGGAGGTGGGTTCTTGAAGGGTTGTAGATGGTGTCGTAGACCAGATGATGAGGTTCCACCCAGTGTGGAGGAAAAGGGGCGGGGTCGCTTGATTTGAGTCCCACTGAAGTTGTGTTGATAATGAGGTCGCTGGCTCCAATTGCCTCTTCGAGAATGGGATCATCGAGTGAGTGGATTTCAATCCGGTCACGTGGTCCCTCCAGCTTTTTGGACTGTGTCAGTCTGGTGAGTTCTTCCCGCATCGGGGTAAGTTTTTCGAGAGTGCGGTTTGCTAAAATCAGCTGGGGGCATCCTTCCAATGCGCACTGGGTGGCGATGGCTCTTCCAGCGCCTCCTCCCGCCCCGATAATGATGACCCTGAGGTCTCCCAAATCCATACCGAACTCCTCTCGAATAGCCCGGACAAATCCGGGGCCATCTGTGTTGAATCCAGTTCTTTGGCCTTCCGCATTGAACACGATGGTGTTTACCGCACCCATACTGGAGGCGGCGGGGTCGACTTGATGGCAGGCCCCCAAGGCTTCAAGCTTGTGAGGGACGGTGACGTTAATACCTCGGATCCCCGCGGCATACATTTTCTCAAACGCTTCGTTCACCTGCCCTTCGGGCACCTCGACACGAATGTAGCGGCAATCCAGCTTGAGTTTGTTGAGCGCCGGCTGATGCAATTGGGGTGACAGAGAATGGGCTACCGGATTTCCAATGACAGCAAATTTGGCAGGATGGTCGTGGCCGGAGTTGATTTCGGAGAGTTGATCGAGAGTGAAATAGTTCATGAGAGAAGAGCGGTGAAACGATTAATACGACGGACGCATTCCTCTTGTCCAAGGATTTCCAGAATGGCTCCAAGATCGGGTCCGCCGCTTTTTCCGGAGAGGGCTACCCGGAGTGGGAACATCAACTGTCCGGGCTTGGCGCCATTTTCCTTGGCGGTTTCTCCGATTGAGATTTTGGCTCCGGACCAGTCGGAGAGGTCAGTGAATGTTACCGCAAGTGCGGTGAGGAGTTTTCCGGTCGCTTGGTTTTTCTTTACTTTATCCAGCGCGTCATTGGCGATGGGATAATCGGTATCGAGGTAGAAAGCCACGGCGTCGGGAACTTCCGTGAGAAGGGAGACCTTTTCCTGCACGGAGGCGAGCATCGCTGGAGTCGCGTCCGAGTTGCAGGCCGCCGCAAATTCCTCGGTGCTGAGTTTTAAAAGATGTTGTTGGTTGACCCACTTGCACTTTTCGATGTCGAAGCGTCCTGGTGAGCGGTTAATGTTTTCGAGGGAAAATTTCTCGATCAATTGAGCAGGAGAGAAGATTTCGGATTCGTCTTTGGGTGACCAACCCAAAAGCGCGATGAAGTTTACCACTGCGTCTGATAAAAATCCTTGGCGCGGGTAATCTCCCACGGCAGCCCCTTCGTCGCGCTTGGACATCTTCGAACCATCGGAATTCAAGATGAGAGGGATATGGGCATAGGCAGGAGGAATGGCTCCAAAGGCTTCGATGAGTTGGAGATGCTTAGGAGTGTTCATCAGATGATCTTCACCGCGGATCACGTGCGTGATTCCCATGGTCAGATCATCGACGACATTGACAAAGTGAAAAACGAAGGAACCATCGGAGCGTCGCACTACCATGTCGGGAGTGTTTTCTTCGTTGGTGTAGTCAATGGAGACCTCTCCACAAACCAAGTCATTCATCGTGATGAGTTTGCGCTCAAAGCGGAATCTCCACGCGCCATCGTCCTCATAGACGCGGTCGGCGTCCTTAAGTTTCTCAAACCATTCCGAGTAGATTGACGTGCGCTCGGATTGAAAATAGGGACCGACGTCGCCTTCATTTCCGGGGCCTTCCCAGTCCAACCCAAGCCATTCCATCCCTTCGAAAATTGCCGCGCGGGCTTCCTCGGTGTTCCGGGCTTCGTCGGTATCCTCAACACGCAGGATGAAGCTGCCTCCGTGCTTCTGGGCGAAGAGCCAATTGAAGAGAGCGGTGCGGGCACCCCCAAGGTGAAGGTAGCCGGTGGGCGAGGGCGCAAAGCGGGTGCGGACTGGTGCGGACATGCCGACTGCTATAGCTGTCCAAGGGCCGGGGGGCAACCGGCATTATGACTGCGGATTTTAAAAGCTGGGCGACTTCTTGCTTCTTCTATCCGCAGGGATTCTCGTAAGAAGGGAGTCAGCTTCCGTGCAGTCGAATTAGCTGGCGTCTTTGAAAATTTCAGGAGGGAAATCGGGGATTTTTATGTTCCTCCCCGACTTTCTGATAAGTTCCCAGAGTGTTTTTTTGAATTCTGCAAACCAAGAGGGACGGATGAAGATTCGTTGCCAAAAGTAATCTGGGTGAAAATGACCTCACTTTTGCCATCTTCGACCGAACCTTCGTAGACAAATTACTCTTTGTTAGATTGAGGAGAGGATTCGATTCAGCCAGGTTTTTGGGATTTCGGGTCGATTTTTCTGAGCAGGTTGGCTTTGGATCGTGAGGCCGAGTCGTCCCTGAAATGTGACGCATCCGGCGCCGAGAAGCTGGCCCCTGACGACAGGTGGACAAAATAGCCAGCAGTCGGAGGTTTCGATGGTTTTGTCGGGATCCCAAACGCCCAGATTAGAAAAAGCACCGATATTTCCCGCGGGTTTGGTGCGATCCCTCGTGATAAGGTTCACCTTGGCGCGGTGGCTTAGAAATCGCCCAAGAGCAAGGAGGAGATAGAAGGCGCGGTGTTCTCCGCGCTTCAATCGGGAGTGGATTTTGTTTTGGATTTGAGTCGGGGAGTCG
>JAKMEV010000522.1:0-21212 GCA_022425785.1 Akkermansiaceae bacterium
CGACTCAGTCGCGGGATCGGCCTCATCGAGAAGCGACCAACCATTGATGTGTATTTTTAACGAAGGAGGGGGTGTTTGAGCCATGGCTTTTAAATTGAATTTCGACAACTCCGATTTATTTAGGAAAGACACCAAGTCTGGCGAACCCTTTCATGAAGGCTTTAGTCTTCATAAGCGGGCCCGCAAAGATAAAATTCCGGGGATTTGAAGTTAGGGCGCTCTGTAGCCGAAATTGGTCTACTTCAGCGTCTCAAAGGTCAGCGTCTTATCATTCCAAATCCGACTACCGCCATTTTTCATCAGGACGCGATAGTAGTAAATCGTTCCAGATTTGAGTTTCGTGATTTCGACCCGATTGATCCCTGCCCGGGGCTTTGGAACTTTCGCAACTTCTTTCCAAACCAAGCTGTTCACGGCCTTACTAAGATCTGAGTTCTTCTCGGTGCCATGAAGCTTCCGCGGAGCAAAGGTCAAGGCATCAGAAGTCCCGTAATAAACCGAGCCCGCTTTCAGATCTCCACCCTTTGGAATATTAATTTCAATCACGGCACTGTTCGAGGTCAGCTTGCTTACCTGGATCTTCCCGTATTGAATGGGCATCTTGAAGACATTGTCAATCGAGGCACTTGCCAAAAAATAGGGTAATTCAAGCGCACCTCCTCCCGCGGAAACTTGTGAGGCCCTATGCCGGTAGAGACGAATTCCTCCGCACCCCATGGCATACTCCCCACCCTTGGTCGTATACCAACTTTTGTTCGCCAATATCTTTCCGGAACTTCCTTTCCCACCCGGTTGATAGCGCTCCAGAAACACCCACTTCCCCTCATCAAACGCCCAAAGCCGCCGCCTCACCTCACGATAAACATCTCCGGTCCGCTCAACCTGCGGAGGACCGGGAACCTCGCAAAACGAACCAAGCTTCAAATGTTGTTTGGGCTTCCCGCCATGCCATTTGTTTCCCGCTCCAAAGAACTTCCACGCCTTCGTCGGATGATCGAAATAGTATCCGTAGTAGCTATCGTAATTCTTGCCCGGAATAACTCTCAGCGCCTGAACCACCAACTCCGGCCGGTCCGGCATCGGGACCCAACCCCGCGGCTTCACGCCGGATCCCTCGTGCCCAAACCCACTAAACTCACCTTCCGGCGACCCCACACCCAAAAGGTGAGGCATCAATTTCAAATCCCTTGACGCCCCCTTCTTCCCCCACATCGAGAAGTTAAAACTCCCACCACTTTTCCGATCATTTCCAAAGGTCGTTCCGTAGTAACCGAAGGGAGTGGTAATCGGAGAGTAACTGGAAACATCCGCCATGCTTCGGGTGGTAAAGACGAGAAGCGTTGCATCGCGCACCTTTCCGGTATCGTATGAGCCGTGAGCGGCGGCCGGCCGCCAACGCCCCCGGAGAAGATTGGCACCCTCAATAGCCGGCCCATAGGCATCCACTTGATGGAGATGGCCCACCCCCTTTGCCTGTCCCAGCTTGGTCGCCTTCAGCGAAAAAAGATACTCGCCCGGCTTCTTCACATCAAAGGTCAAATTCCAGGGTTGCGCTTGAGCCGGATCCGACCGGGAAGTTTTCACCTTCTTCGTTTGACCTGCAAAATTCACTTCTAGATCCGCCCCTTCTGCCACGACCTGCAAGTGCGCATTGAAATACACCTTTCCCGGATTCCGCACCAAAATGTGCCAACGTAAGGAACCGTCGACTCGCTTCCAATCCAGATAGTCGTAGTTAGGCTTAATCAACTGCTCGTCCCCAACTTTCGGCAGGTCTGACTCTCCTTTGGCGACACACACGCCCTTGGAAAAGAAACCATTGCTCGCGGTCAGAATCAATTTTCGATCACTTGCCACTTGCCCAAAATAGGAATACTCCCGGCCCATCTCATCGATCCCTCCGTCAATAAGCTTAGGCTCATTCTTTAATTGCCCAAACCCTTCCGGCACTTCCAGAGCTTGGAGTCCAATGCTTCCTGCCACCAACACACCACAGGTTCTGAGCGCAACTTTCAGTTGAGATAAATAGGAGGTCATTTCTTCTTCCGTTGATCTGTTCCAGTAATGACACCACTCCAACTCACGTCAACACTGGGAAACTATCCGGGTATTCGTGAAAGATGGCCATCCCTCGATGTCTTTGGAGCATTCAGGTGAACACGATGACATTCGAGGGATCCACTTAAAAAGAAAATTCCCGCAATAAGCTCGGGCACATCCGGGTTCGATGAAATCACTTCGGCAGCCGGAGGATTTCATCAACGATCCTCTTACGACGGCGGATTCAGACGGGCCACGTAAATCCGGTGTGGCATCTCTTCATCATCCTTGTGAGATGGCATCGGATACTCTTCCAAATTGAAGCCGGCTTTCTTCAGCGCCATTTCAAGTCTCGGCGATGGGATCGCCATCCAATAAGCCAGACAACCGCCCGGATTCAGCGATTCCCGCAGCAGCACCATAAAAGCTGGCGTATAGAGGTTAGCATTGTCCTCGGTAATCACCGCATCGGGCGTGTCGTCGATATCGATCAGGATCGCATCGTAGGTGTCACCATCTCCGAGACAGTCGAAGAGATCGGCCAGAATGACATTCGTTCGTGGGTCATCGAGCAAGGCACCATTATGCTCAACCAGGTAGGTGCGGTTCCATTCGATGACCCGATTCATCAATTCCGCAACATCGACGGTGGCCGGCGAACCCACCAACTCCAGTACCCGCTTGAGGGTGAATCCCATCCCCAAGCCGCCGATCAGAACCCGCGGATGCTCAGGCCGGGTCGCCGCCCCTTCCACCAGATCGATACAGCCCAAATCTGCGAGCATCTGTTCGGACCATGTCAGGCTCGTGCTCATCAACACCAAGTCGTTGTATTCCAGAATTAAATCCCCGCCCTGCTGATACAGGGCGAGCAAGTTTCCATCGGGGAGACTGGTTTGGTCCAGTTGGATATAGTCCTTCACGGGGCAAAGTATTGTCAGATCCGCCTCCCCGACAAGGGCATTGCCCCTCCCTCCTACTCCGGACCAAAGCGCCCCTTGTTGGCAGCTATCCCCGAAATTAGTATCTGCCACCGACTCTCGCCCCAAATCCCCACCGCAGGCGGCTCTCAATATTCCAGGGATTCGGTGGCAGATGTTGATGGTGGAGTTGGTTCTTTTCAAAGAAGGTTTTTCTTCCTCCGAGAGAGTCTTCGGACTTTCGACCAGCACCTCTATTACAGATGGGGCATCGTATTTTTGACTGTCACCCGACCGGCGATCCCTGATCTAATCGGAAGTCACCCCCTCAAATGAAACGCTTTCCTGTCAAACTCCTCATTGCCGGTTTGGTCTACCCGTGGATGATCCAGCCTTCGCTTGCAGGTGTCGTCTCGACGACCCTGAGCCTGGTCGACGAGCCGAACGTGAATACACTGGCGATCTCGCTGGCGATTCCGGAGTTCGAGACCGGCAATGACACCACTGATCTTAGCGGCACGGTGGAGGCGACGCTGCAGATCGATCCTGTGAACGGAGTGGCCTCGCAGTTGACCTTCACCGGCGGTACCATATCGGGCACCCCGATCACTCTCGCCGGCAACAGCACCCTCTTAATTAATCCCGGCAGCTACTCTTTTAATTCGAACGTTCTCTCGGGGAGAGTCAACACAATCGCGCCTCCCGGGTCAGTCGACAATGTCCCGGGCGCCGGGGATTTCTCCGCCGCGCGCCACGAACTCGCCATCAATGGCGGCGTCCTCAGCGGCCTGTTGAGCAGCACTTTCGTCAACGAGAATGTGAGCCAGGATTTCGCGGCAAACCCGGTCTACGCAAAAGGATCAGGAATCGGCAACGTGGCTTCCAACTATCGCGCCGATCTCTCCAACGAGCAAAATTCAGTCTACGACATTGTGGTATTCCTCGGCGTGGGATCCACGACAGAGGTGCAGGCCGGAGCTGCGACCGTCACCTTTGGGGCCTCGGGAACAATCAAACTAGCAGGTCAGGTCAGCGTCCCCTACCTGCCACTCATTTTCAATTTCTCACCCAATCCGCAGATCGTGGTCGATGGCGACACGACCGGACTCGACTACAATGTGCAGAGTGCCGATTCGTCCTCAATCGATCAGGGAGTTGGAGGCTTGAACCCGACAAATCTTGGCACCAGAACCATCTCGCCGCCATCCGGCAGCGACACGACCTATACCTTCACCGCGGGCAACGAGAACGGCACGGTGACGCGGTCCACCACCGTGCGTTCGGTCGCGCAGGGATCGGCAACCTTCCGCTACGTGCGCTTCACGCCTGTGCGCCTGAAGGGAGACCTTCCTGAAATCGCGTCCGCCGACAGCATCCAGATCGCTGACTTCCAATTTTTCGAAGGTTCGACCGAGCGGGTTCCCATTGAAGCGAGCAATCCCGGCGGCGCCAACCCGGGCGGAGAAGGACCGGAAAAGCTGATCGACGCTAACTCCACCACCAAGTGGCTCGACTTCAACAAGGGCTGCGTGATCTTCGACTTCGGATCAGCGGTCACCATCGACCGTTATCGCTTCAGGACGGCGAATGATTTTCCGGAACGCGATCCGGTGGCGTGGATTTTAGAAGGCAGCGACGGCCAAGCGGCCTGGTCGATCATTGAAGCCATCACGGTGCGGCAGGATGACTACCGGGAAGACTTCAACCATTTCACGCCCTCTGCGCGCAAGGCCTACACCCAGCCCATCCCGATCCCGGCAATGCCGGCGATCCCGCCGCCGGTCATTAACCAATTCTCCTCTTCTCCCCAGATTCTCGTGAATGGGGAAACGACAAACCTTGGCTGGGACACCACTGCGGCGACCTCCCTCGAGATCGCCAACTTCGGTTCCATTTCCGGTGACAGCGGCAGCATCGCAGTCTCCCCCGCGGCCGACACCGATTCAAAATATACCCTGACCGCCGCCAATGGCGCGGGACGGGAGGTCGATGTGACTCTGCTTGTCCGCACCGTGGCCCAGGGCTCGGCGAATTTCCGTTTCCTGCGCTTCAGGCCTACGCGGCTCGCCGAGGAGCTCCCCGCATTTAATGGTGCCAATAGCATCCAACTCGCGGAGTTTGAATTTTTCAACGGCGTGATCCAGATCGCACCAGTCACCGTGAGCAATCCGGGCGGAAACAACCCGGCCGGCGAGGGTGTCAGCAAGGTCATCGACGGCAATCCCGGAACAAAGTGGCTCGACTTCAACAAGGAGGGGCTGGTGTTCGATTTCGGTAGTCAGACCAACATCACCGCCTATCGCTGGACGACGGCGAACGACGAACCGTCGCGCGACCCCGTCTCCTGGTCGTTGGAGGGCAGCAACGATGGCACGAACTGGAGCCTGGTCGACAACGTCACCAGGAACCGCGCCAACCCTGGCGAAAATGTCGCTGTTTATGCGGGTCTGCCCCGCGGCGCGACAACGCCCCCGATCCCGGTGCCGGATGCCAGTTCGCTGCTGCCGGTGATTTCGCAGTTCATTGGCGACGCTCCATTTCTCGTCTCCGACGAACCGCTCGTCCTGACTTGGGCAACCAGCGGGGCGGCGAGCGTCTCCATTGATCAGGGGATCGGGCCGGTAACGACAAACGGATCGATAAGCGTAATGCCAACCTTCGATACGACCTACACCATGACCGCCACCAGCCCGGCGGGTAGTATCACCGAGCAATTCACCACAACTGTCGTGACACCGGCCATCGGGCGAATCTGCTACGAGGACTTTGACCTCGCAGGGTATGAACTCGGTCTGCTTGGCGATGCTAGGATCGTGAATGATTTTGCGGATATTCCCCTGCCCGGCGACGTCAACCGCCTGCGTCTCACGCCGGATTCGGACGGCAAGTATGGCTCGGCCTGGTTTCGCAAACGGGTCGATCTCTCGCAGGGATTTCAAACCTGGTTCGACCTGCAATTTATGGCCGCCAACAATAGCGGTGCAGACAAGCTCACCTTCACCATCCAGAACAGACCGGAAGGGACCGGCGCGGAGGGGAACCTGCGCTCCGAGGCTTTCAAAATCATCTTCGATTCCTACCTCAACAGCGGTGACCCGAGCGCTGGATTCATCGAACTGGTCGACGGAAACCAAGTGTTGGCTACAATCGATCTCACCGTCATTGACGGAATCGACCTGCCGGGGAGCGTTCCCAATGACCTCTCCAGCGACGACTTCGAGGTCGCGCCTTACCCGGTGCGAGTCGCCTATGCCCCTGGCGACCTTGACCTTTTCTTTCAGGGGGTGCAGGTCATCGACAGCCTTGATGTCGATCTAGGGGCGACCGACGCACTCGACGAGGAAGGCAAAGCCTACGTCGGATTTTCAGCCTGCACCGGAGTGTTTTCCGAGTACCATGACATCACACGCTGGATCCTGGTCGAAGGCCCGCCCGCGCCGCCACTACAGATCACGGAGTTCGCGGTAGATCTCGATACCGACACTGCAATCTTCACTTTTACCTCAACCCAGTTCCGCACCTACACTATCGAGGGATCCGACGACGGACTCGTCTTCACGAAATTGGCCACCGGTATTCCCGGCGCCGCTGGCACCAGCGAAACAACCACCGGCCCAATCAGCTTCACCGAGACAAGCCAGAAGATGTTCCGTGTCGTCGATGAGAAATCTTCGCCTTAAGGTCGGCGACTGATGCGATAAAAGCCATTGGGTTCGCCACGGGGATCAAAGGCCGAGCCCATTTAACAGGGTCCGTGAATGCTTCAACCAACCAATCATCCGCAACTGGCATTCCGAATAACTCACCTGTAAGAATCCCTCCCGTCCTCGCGTTCAGTTCTCCCTCAATGAAAACCATTTTTCTCCTCGCCACCAGCCTCACCCTCGGCTTCGCCAAGGCCCAGAACACCAGCCCAATCGATCCCACCAAATTCGATCACCCCGTCAAGGTAGCCTGCGTCGGCGACAGCATCACCCAGGGCGTCGGCGCCAAGCGCGGAAAGTCATGGCCCGCGCAACTGCAAGAAATGCTCGGCGAAAAATGGCAGGTGGAAAACTTCGGCCTCAGCGGCACTACCCTCATGAACAGCGGCAACAAGCCTTACCAGAAGTCACCCCACTTCAAGCGCGCCAAGGCCTCCGCTGCCGATGTCGTCGTCATCATGCTCGGAACCAATGACACCAAACCCAACAACTGGAAGCACTTCGAAAAAGACTACGAAAAAGACTACCGCGACCTCATCTCACACTTCTCCTCCCAAGCCGGCAAACCTCGCATCTTCCTCTGCCTCCCACCCTACATCGCCAAGGATGGTAACTGGGGCATCAACGACCCTAATACCGTCGCCCAAAAACCAGTCGTCATGAAAATTGCCAAAGGCCTTGGCCTCGGCCTCATTGATGTCCACAGCGCCCTCAAGGGAAAGGACGACCTCATCCCCGACAAAGTCCACCCCAGTACCGGGGGTGCCACCGTCATTGCCAAAGCAGTCCACCTCGGACTCACGGGTAAAAAAGCGACCGACTAATCACGGTCCCTTTCACATGCCCTTCCTCGCAATTCCAGGACCTCCCAAAAGACGGACTCATCCCGCATCCTAGCCGACTCCTCACAGGCCGACAGGTCGCGATCCACAATGAACCGCCTGCCAAAAAAGACCTTGGCAATGCGTGCCGGATATCCATGCTCTCAGCCAGCAAGAATCGTGACGAAGCTACTCAACACCGGTCTTCCTGTCCTTTTCGTCAAAAGAAACCTCCTAGAAGAAATTTAGTACTGAAAATATGAGAAATAAAAAAATCGTCATTATTGGAACCCGGACTTGGGAGCTCACTTCGATTCATCTTGATTACTTTATTAAGAATAACGCGAACATTGTCGGCATCCTGGAATCACCTACCGAGGGGATTACCACAACGACCTCGGGTGGCAGTTCAAGCAAGCCCATCAATGTTGTCGCCGAAGAACTGGGCATTCCAATCATCTGTGGAAAACCGAAAGATGAAGGCGTCATGGATCAATTGCGCGAATGGGCACCTGACATGGTTGTTGTCATTGGGTATCAGTTCTTCTTACCTGATGAGTTTCTCAATATCCCCCCAATGGGTGTTGTAAACTTCCATACATCTCTGCTGCCTCGTCACTGTGGAAGACATCCGGGCTTTTGGACAATCTGGTATGGGGATGAGCAGTCAGGAATGGCCGTTCACTTTATGGATTCTGGTTTGGATACCGGTGAGATTGCCTACAAGTCGTATGTGCCCGTTGAGAATGGTGATACCGTCGATACCCTTTATGACCGAATCTGGAAGAACGATAAGAGCATCGTAAAACAACTGCTTGACGATATTGACAACGATTGTGTTCCTAGAACGCCTCAAGACCGAACTGAATATACCTACAACTATGTTCCACATGAAAAGGACTTTGAGTTCGATTTCAGGCAGCCGGCTCAACTACTCGTGAACAGGCACTTGGTGAAGCCCAACAAGTCTTATGTTGTCCTCAATGGCGAAAAGTATCCCGTCTCCAAATGCACCGCGATTGACGAACCAACAACCTCACGCAATTTCAAGTTGAATACACCCTATGAGTGCAATGGAAATCTGGTGTATATGACCCCTAACAAGTGGCTTCAAATTGACCAACTCATCCAGGATGACAAACCTTGTTCCGGATTACAAGTTGCAGAAAGAGCACTCGACCAGATCACTAAGATCGGCAAATAGGAAAGCTCCAAGGATCTGACTTCCTGAAAAAAATCCATTTACAAGCCCCGCCTGCAAAAATCGCAGCGCGGGGCCTCTTTGTTGCCGGACCAGACCTTGATGACCTGCCTTTTGTTAGCGCCCCCTATCCGCGATCAGTGGAATGGGCGTGGAGGCCGACACTGCCCTCGCAATCACCCAAAGGGATTCTCATACCAGAAGACCCCCAACTGATCCCGCTCTTCGCAGCATAGAATATCCAGATCACCATCGCCATCGACATCACAGGGCACCACTCGGTCATACTTCAGGCCCGGCTCTCCGGCGATTTCATGACTCTGCCATTCCTCATCAAAAGGTGTGCCTCTCCATGACAACCAACGCGTGCCCGAGAGTGGACCGGCAGCCCCTTCACAACTGAAGACGATATCGTTCTTCCCGTCTTGATTCACATCAAAAACCGCCGTGCTTTTTCCTCCGCCAACACCCTTGGGAAGAGGAATGACATGCTCGCTCCAGCCGGTCTTTTCCCTCCGGTACCAAACGACGGATCCCTTATCAATGGCCACCACATCATCGCGCCCATCCTGATCGAGATCACCCTGGGAGATGAATTTAATTTCACGGTCATTTCCGCCAAGATTGTGCCGTTTCCAAACCTGTCCTTCCGCCACCGCATTTCTTCCCGGATACTCCAACCAATAAACCCCCCGCTTCGCTCCTCTGCGGTCACTAATCAAGACATCGTCGTCACCATCCTGATCCATATCGACCTTGATGAGAGACATGATCCATCCGGCGTCTTGCAGTTTATGAAATTTCCAGTTCGCCAGGTCCCGCGCGTTATCGGGAACCTCCAGCCATCCCACACTTCCATTCTTCCCCTTCGAACTCACGATCAAGTCCATTCTGTTCTTCCCGTCGATCTGCATCGGCAGGGCATACATCCAGGATTGCTTTTTCGCAGTCGCGGGAATGACCTCTGTATCCCATTTGTCCTCCTTGAGATAATCCTCCGCTTTCGTCGGCGCCCAATGAACAAACATCGATTTTGTTCCCCCTTCGCACGAACTCACCACATCCATGGCGCCATCGCCATCGAGGTCCACAAAGAGGGCATCTTCCGCCGACTTCACCTTTCCCACCGTCACCATCGGCCAGAGTGACTTTGCCTTCTCCCGCCCCGGATGCACATACGCCCGCACCACGCCCCCTTCTTCCCATCCGGTCGCAATATCCAGCAATCCGTCGCCATTGACATCCTCCAAACGAACTCCGTCGGCCCCCTTGGAAGTATTATCAATGGTATGCAGCGCCCAGGGCTCGTCGGCCAGAGCGAGACAACTGAAAAGGAAGAAGACTGACTTTATCATGAGTCTCAAGCCCCCATTATTTCACCGCCGCCGGACCCCAAACCTTCTGCATGAGCTTGAATCCCTTGGGGTCGTGGTCCCGGAGTTCGGCAGCCACGAAGGGATAGAAATCATTTCGATAAAGATAGGCTTCGGTGGCTTCCGCGAAATACTCCTTATGATTCGTAGCCGCGTAATGGCGCACGGTGCTTCCGGTGAAGAGCTGCACTTTCTCTAAAATCCCCTTTTTCATTGCGCCATTGTATGCCGCGAGAACATCGGGATCATTGAAGCCAAGAACCTGATCGTGATAAGCGTGTGCCAATTCGTGAAGAATCACGGCAGGGTGTTTCAGCAATTGGTCTCTGGAAAATAGAGCCGCTGCTCTGGTGACGTGGACCTTCTTGTTGAGGCGGGGATCGTAACCGCGATTAATCAACCACTTGGCGCCGGGGTGATACTGCATCGCGCTCAACTCAGGATGCTTGCGCTCCAGCCAGATCTCCATCGTCTTCATCTTTTTCAAAGGCTCTTGCGGCAGGAGAATGGCAATGCGTTGCAAATGATTGGCTAACATTTTGAGGGCCTGCTTCCCTTCTTCCTCATGCTTCCCGCCCTTCAACAGAGCTGGATCGACATGCACCGTCCAGCCCTCGATATTTTTCTGCACGGGTTCGATCCAACCAATCTTTTGGGGTGCCGCGGTTTGCCCCAAGGTCATCCATGCAAATGACAGGAGAAGAAGCAGCGGAGCCGTCAGACGAAAGGAACCAAAAATACGCATGGTGTGTTTACCGGGATAAACAGCCGAACCTTTCTAAATCCAAATCAGCAAGCGAAGGAATCACTTTCCAAACAGCGATGGTGATACCGCCTTCAATTGCGGACCAACCTTGCGGTGGTCCTCAACAGTTTTATCGTCCCCCCGGGACTGCAAGTAGATCCCCCCACGCGTCCAGCTTCTTTGCAGTGTCCCGGTCATGCCACCCGTGCAACTGGAGGCTCTAGCGTCAATCCCCTTTTCCCATTACCGCCTACGACGACTGCCAACTTGAGAGAGCGAGCAATCCCGCTACTAAAACTCTCTTCATAAAAATGCTATTTGGACCTCGAGAGTTTCAAGTTCCCGTATCCTCCGATATACTCCGGGTGGGTAGTGCTCGAGAATGGTCCCGGTCCCATATTCCTCCCATTGACGACGAAGGCTGCGACGGTCTCATCTGAATTTAACCTGATTTGGGGAGGCTTTTTAACACCCTTCACCTCCAAGAACAAAGTCTTATCATTCTCGATGACACTTCCGGTACCCTTCTCGAGAATCAGGGTGCAATTCTTTCCAATCCAAACATCTCCCTTCCCCAGATTTCCCGACTTTCTCACCGTGACTGTGAAGTCGTGGTCAGTAGTAGGACGCGCAGCGAACCCACCCTCAAAGGTATTCTTCGCTTCAAAAATGAAGTTGTTCTTTTTTACCCCATTAATGATCAACTTTCCGCTGCCGGTGATTGGCTTGGAAAATTTCCGTTCCATGCCATGACCACGGGTGAGATTCCCGCCCCAAATTTGGGCATCCGCGTGTAATTCCACGAGGCCAAATACCGCAGCCTGCCCGCTGCTGCATATGCTGAATTCGGAATCCTTGTGCATCTCCAACTTCGCAGACTTCTGGGGAATCACCGAGTGCGCTTTATCATCCCATAGAATCACCTTGGCTTTGTTTTCCAAAATTAAAGAGCCCGTGAACTCTGGAGGCCTCTCATGCTCAACCTGCGCGGTGATCCCTGCACCAATAATGACTTTTTGTTCTCCTTTGGGAACTTCCCCACCTACCCAATTCTCTCCGCTCATCCAACTATCGCGTTTATTCGCCCCACCATCGATCATCTTCCTTCCGGCAACCGAACGCGAGAGAAATTCAGGGGGAGCCAGAGCTCGTTGAGAAAAACGCAATTCATCCAGCGCAATGCTGGAGCGATTTCCTTCGGCTCCGACACTGAGTCGGTTGGACTGTTTGTTCGAAAGCTTGTCGTGAGAAAGCACTTCATCGGCCACCAGCACGCCATCGAGATAGAGCCGCATCTGCCCTTCGTCATCGTCTTGGTCGTGATCCCATACCGCGGCAAAGTGATGCGACTTCAAATCGGCAACTGGACCTTTATTCACTATGGCATGAATGAATTTCTTTCCCGTATGGTAACCGAAAAAAATCTTCCCCGGTTTCTCTCCGCTCCAGTCGCCTTTCAACCAAATACCCCAACCTTTTCCAGCTTTCGGACGGGTTCCGACAAGAAAAGCCGGGAATTGGAGCTTCCCGGCGAGAAACCAACCTTCAAAGGTAAACGATTTCCTGGAATTCAGGCCGAATTGGCCACTGGGTTTGACCTCCTGCCAAAAGCCAATCTTCAGAGATGAGGGGTTGTTTTCCTTAGTGCCAGGAATCGTCTTGGGAGCGAGCGATCTAAATTCTTCCCCTGGAGTCTCAACCTCCAAGGGGAACTTTTTCCCAACGGCCACCAAGCGAGTGTTCGCAGACGCTCCATCCATCCGCCACCATGCTTCAACGGGTTCTACCGATTTCTGTTTTGAAGGCTCGGGTGCCGATTTTGGCGTATCCACTTTAGCCGCAACTACTTTTTCGCCACTCGGATCAGGAGCATCCGCTTTCATCGGAGCTTCTGGAGTCCTAATGACCGGATCACTCTCCACTTCGGGAGCCTTCGATTCCGGGACATCTCTCTTGGGCGTTTCCTTAGCCCTGGCGACCTTGCCCGCTCTTTCTTTCTTAAGATCTTTCCCCTCCGCAGCTTTGTCATTTCGCACGACTGGAGCCTCCTTGGGCTCGTCCATATAAAGATAAAGCCCAAAGCAAATCACCAAGACGGCTGCCACTGCCGAGATGATCTTGGGAGCTTTGGATGGCTTGGCACTGGCCAGCACCGGATGCGTCCCGGTCAACTGCCCCATTCTGGCCACCTGCCCGGAACTAATCAAAGAAACCGAGCCCCGACCAACCCTCATGTCCATCAGGCTGCCGCCCTGGGACACCACCACTTCCCGACCCTCAACGGTAAATTCGTATGTGCGAAGTAAAAACGGCCGCATAGACAGCGTGGTCGCCTCGAGATCTTTCCGGTAGGCGAGGATGTCAAATTCGACTCTTCGAAATTCCAACTTCTGCGTTTCGGTATCGTAGATCACATAGCGCGCCCGGAGATCCTCCGGATTGCGCGGCTCGCCCACCGAGCCCACATTAACAATATAGCGACTATCAGAATCCAGCGTAATATCGCCGTCGGTGAATTCAGTGACCTCACCGAAAATGTCCATCTCAAAGACCTTGGGCAAATGGGTATGCCCGATGAAGGTCACAAAGTGTTTTCCGGCCTCCAAATTTCTCTGTGCAACTTCGAGATCACTGATGTAACCGAACCTCCCCGGTTCTTCGATTTCAGCATGAACAAAAAGAATATTACCGGCTTCAATCGCCAATGGCACGGAAGACAGGAACTCTTTCCCCGCTTCGTCCAACTGACCCATCGTCCACTCGATGGCTTCCCGGGCGTGATCATTGAAGATGGAATAATCCATCATCCCCACCGCCGCGGCATCGTGATTTCCCATCACGAAGTTTCCCGTCACCGCCCGAACAGCCTCAAGAACTTCGGCCGGCTTTGGCCCATATCCCACCACATCACCCAGACAAACAACCTCCTCAATCTTGCATTCACGAAAATCCGCCAGAACCGCTTCCCAGGCGGGAAAATTGGCGTGAATGTCTGATACTATTGCGTAACGCATGGCATTCTGGTGGGAAGAAGGCCCAGACTATAAAACCAATTGGCCACTTGGGAATCATAACCCAAAAAAAATTCATCCCGTCAATTCCGTCATTTCTCCACTACTATCGGCAAATTTCTCTGCCGGAGTATCGACCGCATTAAGCATTGAGACAAAGAGATTCGCAAGGGGCACCTTATTCTTACCCTCGAAAGAGTGCAGGTTTCCATGCTTGAAACCGAGCGCCTTTCCGCCGGCCACCTGAATCGGGTAATTCTTGGTGCTGTGGGAAGCGTGCGGGTGGGCCGAGCCCCAAACCACCACCGTTTGGTCGAGCATATTGCTATCGCCTTCCGGAGTATTTCGCAAACGATCCAGAAAATAGGCATGCTGCTTGGCCCGCCAATTATCCCACTTTCCTGATTCAGTCGGGCGCTTGTGGGCGATGTCGTGGGTCGCTCCTTTGTAACCGAGCACGTAGTTGGCGTAATTCCACATCTCACTCCCACTGGATTGCTCGCTTTCGAGCATGAGGGTGGCGAAGCGGGTGGAATCGGTCTGGAAAGCCAGATAAAGCAAGTCATACATGCATCGGGTGTACTCCTCGGGATCCTTGTGGGAGACTTCAAGGTTTAGCCCTTTGGTATCGACATCTGGAAGTGACTCATGAGTCCACTGGCTAGTGCGTTCGACACGCTTTTCCAACGCGCGAATGGAGTCGAGATACTCTTCCATTTTCACCTGATCTTCTTTACCAAGCCGACCCTGAAGCTTCCTGGAGTCGCCCATCATGAGATCGAGCACACTTGCCTCGCGCTTGAGGTCAGCGCGAACTTGTTCGATTCCTTTTCCAGCGTAGGGATTGAAGAGGCGGTTAAAAATTTCCTGCGGGCGATGCATCGACGGGATTGGACGCCCGGGACCGTAATGAGAAAGCGTCTTGGCGCTGCCGTATGAACCAGTGCCACCTTCGGTTCCCAGAACAAGAGAAGCATAACGTGTCTGGTGTCCGCTCATCTTCGCCGCGAGTTGATCCACCGAGATGTTGTTTGTTTTCTCCGTTCCCGACATGTCGGCACCGGATGCAAAAACATCACCGCTGCTGTGACCACCCATTCCGACTCCGCCCGCGTGTTCGAGACCACGAAGATAACTCACCGAATTCTTCAGCGGCTTAAAAGGTGATGCGGATTGATTAAACGAGAGCGGTCCAGCCTCCTTGCAGGGCCACCAGTTCCAGTCGTGGTGCGAACCATCTTTGTTTTTGGGCTCGTATACTCCGTAAGCGATGTAGCTCACCACCATCCGCTTGGGCAATGCTTTGCCAGGGGCCGTCTTTCCCCACGACATTCCCTGAAGAAATGGCAGGGCCAAGGCGGCACCGCCACCCCGGATGAATTCACGTCGATCAAGATGCCAGGATTTTTGTTTCATGGATTATTAGTAAATGTAAGGCTTTGGCAGACGGACACAATGATGTCCTGAAGTTTGTAGCCGTTTCCTTTCGCAAGTTTGAGTAATCTCTCGACTTCAAATCGATCGCGATAAGTTAGCTTCCTCCCAATACTGTAGGTCAGCAACCTCCGAATGACGTTTTCAACAATCTCATCCTGACGTTCGTTGAGAAGGTATCTTTTAAGCTTCGGCATCCCGTCGACCTCAGGTCCATGAGGCACTCGCGATGAGGCATCAACTTCCTCCGTGTAGATCGATTTCAAATACTCCTGATAGCCCGCAAGGGTCTTGTCAGTTTTGAGATGAAAGCCACGCACACGGACTTTCTCCTTCGGCACCAGGGGCTGGTATTTTCCGATCGCGCTGTAGCGTTCAAATGGAATCCCCCATGGATCGAGCCGCACGTGACAATCAGCGCAGCTTTCCTGCTCCCGGTGAAGCGCGAGGAGATCTTTGATCGACACCGCTTCATCCGCGGATTCTCCGGCCGAATCTGACAGCGCCGGGACTTCCGCTGGCGGAGGTTTCACCTCGTGGCCCAAAATAGCCTCACGCAACCAGACCGCCCGATAGATCGGATGAGGAGCAGAGCCCGTGGAGTTTCCGATCAACATTGCCCCCTGGGTCAACAATCCGCCAAGGCGATGCTCTGGTTTGACTGGAATGGCACGGAGCGTTAATCCCCTCACTCCATCAACACCATAATGCGCCGCAAGAGGCTCGTTAAGATAGGCGAAGTCAGAGTCGATGACATTCATCACGCTCGCGTTTGTTTTAATCAACTCACCAACGAAGCCAACTGTCTCCCCAAGCATGTAATCACGAATGGTCGGGCGAAAGAGCTGTTCCTGACCACGACGTTCGCCAAGGTGCACCGTGTAGAGAAAGCGAGGAAAAAGATCGCGATTGATGTTTACCGTTTTCATCTTGGCGATGCTCAACCACTGGGTGGAGAAATTCTCCACAAAACCTTCCACGCGTTTATCCGAGAGGAGTCGTTGCGTTTGCGCTTTGATGACCGCTGAATCATTCAGCTTCCCCGAAGCAGCGAGATCAAACAACTCTTTATCAGGCATACTCCCCCAGAGGAAATAGGAGAGCCGTGAAGCGAGTTCATACGGCTTGGTCGCGGCAGCCTGATCAATCACCGTGTGAAAAAGAAACTGCGGCGAGACAAGCACCATCGCCAAGGTTTCCCGCATGGCCTCTTCGAGAGTCTCGAATTCGGCATCGTAAATCTTGAAGACACGGTAGTAGTGGTCGACCTCATCCCTGGCCACCGGTCGCCGAAAGGCTCTCGTCATGAAACGCCTGATTACCTCGTAGACATACTCGGCAGGTTTAGTCTCGCGCAGGGGTGATTCAAAAAGAATGCGCGTATGGTGCTCCGGCGGCCAAGTCTCGCTCACGGGCGCTTCGAACTCGATCGATTCGAGAACTACCCGCGGAGCCTCCAAACTCCACGACGCATCAAAGCCACTCTTGCGATGATCATTAAGTTCCCCGTTGTCGAAAATATTCTGAGCTGTAATGGTGATACTCGGGGGACGGACTTTATTTCGGTGCGTGCTGGACGGTTGGACCGGAATATTCTCGATCCGCCCGCGAAACTCATACTCTCCCGGCTTGTCAGGAGTATTTGTCAAATGAACAACTCCCACTTCGTGGCAGATCCCCGATCCTGAATCGTGTCGGAGGCTGGTTCCCATTACCAGACGAAGCGGCACCTCCTGAAAGCCGGGAGGAAAATTCCCTGACGCCTTGACACGAAGTTTAAACTCACCGGTTTTGGGCCAACTTTTCAAGCCCATCGTTTTGTTACCAAGACCGGGCCCCTGATAGACCCCGATTTCAGCTTCGGTCAATCCTCCCTTACCGGGCTTGCCATGGTCCCATTTCGCGCTGCTCTGATGAAGCTCCGGCTTGCCGGGATCGACAATGGCACTCGCCATCGCCTTGCGGGCGGCCTCCTTGTAACGAATCAATTGATCCGGCCCGATCATCATCATCTGCGCGGTATTATTAAAATGATACGGCTTGTCCGGATCGGCGGGAAGATCCTTGGAGAGTTCGAGTTCAAAGCCCAACAAGTCCCGCATGGTATTCTGATACTCGAAGTTCGTGAGCCGCCGAGTCGTGGTCGCAATCGCAACCTTGCTCTCCTTTTCAACGTAATGACGAAGGCCCGACTCGATCCATTTCGCAACCGCTTCACGAGATTTCGCATCCGGTTGAGGTTCGTCTTCGGGAGGCATCTCTCCGCCTTCCAACATCTCCAGAACCAACTCCCAATGGTCAAGATCCCCTTCCACCATTTCACCCCGCAGAGTATGGACAGTAATGTCGCCCTTACTCTTTTTAGGGCCGTGGCAGGAAACACAATGCTCTTCAAAAAACGGCTTCACCGTCTTCTCAAAAACCACCTCATCAGCCCAGACCACCTGCGGGAAAACCAATCCCGCGGAAATCACCAAACCCCGAATCAACCTTTCCATTACCCAAAGAACTCCTTAATTGGACCTTTCTGATCCATGTCGGTCAGCCCGGTATCAATGGCTCCATAATGCTCAATGGGATTTCCGTAAGCATTCAGAATCGTGGTATACCAATTCCCCAAAGTCTTGTGACCTTCCTTACCGTAGTGAGGAAGACGGAGATATTTTCCGGCGATATCCAGCTTCACCTTGTTACCCGCCAGCACCACGAAGGGCCACTCGGTCCCCTTACTGTGATGAGTCTCCCCATTGTCCGGAAAGTAAAGAAGCATGGTGTTATCAAACATCGTGCCCCCATCTTCAGGGGTCTCTTTCAGACGAGTCACAACACGATCAACCAAAGCCATGTGATGGCGGCGAACCTTCTCGCGAACTTCCACCGCTTCAAATTTTCCTACTGACTTATTGTGCCCCACGTCGTGGAGATTCACGTTCTCGTTTTCGATATCTTTAATCCCGGTATATCTCGTGCCCAACTCATCAATCGTCAGGGTCACGACATTGGTCATCCCGGAAATAAGCGACGAAAGAAGAATCTCTCCATGACCAATCTGACGATCAATCGTGGAAAGATCGTCTGCAAAATATTTTTGATCCAACTTGGGAACATGACGCCGAATCACATCAGCCATCGCATCCATCTTCCGGTTCCGCTCGCGGATATCATCAATCGAATCCGCGTAGTTCTTCACCTTCGCTTTCTCCAGCCCACGCAACTCTTCGGAAAGCCCCCCTTCGTTCTTCGCCGCAAATTCCAAGAGACGACGCTCAAGCTGATATTGGACCTGCGAATCTTTATCGCTTAGCACCGACTTAAACAACTCCTGCATCGCGACTTTCGGCGAGCCAAAGGCATAGTTCGGCTGCTGAGGACCACGGGCCGAAAAGCCTTTCTCGATCCCGTTGATATTTCCTCGTGAATTGCCACCACCACTGGGAAAGCAAGCCAGCTCGATGTGCTCCAGCGGAGAGGGATTCAACTTGGCCAACTCAAAATCCACTGTCGCCCACTTGATCGAACTCAGCCGCTCATTGGCTTTGTAAACCCCCAGCGATGACTGCCAGGTGTGGTGGCCCGTCGTGCACATCTTGCCCGAGAGCCCCTGCAGGATCGTCATGTTCTCCTTGTGCTCGTTGAGCGCCCCCATCCAATCGGGCAGGTCATGATTTTTCAGCTCTACCTGGAAAGCATCCTTTCTCTTCTCCATCGCCTTCTCCTCTTCGCTCAGCGTGGGCGGCACCAAGGCATCGGGAAATAATCCGTTTCCTTTATGAATGAAGATAAATCGCTTCGGAGGATTTCCTTGTGTCGACTTGGCGAACAAGCCGGAGCCCAAGGCCATCGACCCGGCACCCACCATCGATTGTTTCAAGAATTTTCTACGGCTATTCATTGCGTTGGCTTGGTTTTTTTTCGGTAGATGAAAGAGTCGGAGGTCAACAAAGACAGGACGACCATTTTAAAACTTCCACCGCTTTTCACGTAAGCGGTTTCAGCATCGATTAAAGTTTGCGAATCGGAAAGCATTTCATTTCGTCCCATGAAGTAGCGGAAGGCATGACGAATGATCGACTGCTGGACTCTACGGGACCTGGCGAGCCGGTCAATCAATTCAAAGGCATCTTTAACCTCCCCGTCCAATGCCATATCGCCTGTCCCCTCGAGGAATCCGACCGAATTTAAGGGCTTGGTCTTATAAGTATGCGCGCCAAATTTCCCCTGCCCTTTTTTAAGGACATTTTCAGGATGCTCCAGAGATTCGCTCAAACGATAGCGGCCGAAGTCATCAAAGACTTCGAAAGTCAACCCGAGCGGATTCATGTGCACGTGACACTTCCAGCACTCTTCCTTCGAAGTCACGCCATCCAACCTTTCACGCAAGGTGCGATGGTGATCCTCCGGAATTTGAGCATCCACCGTAATGGGGACATCCGGTACATAGCCCGCGAGCAGTTTTTCACGAACCCACCTTCCGCGCCGCACCGGATCAGTCTCAGTATTTTGGGAATGCGCCACCAGCCAAGCCGGATGGGTCAGGATTCCTTTCCGATTGGGAATCTGAAACGGCTGCGCCGTCGGAAAGTCCCAGTAATCCTGATCAGTGTATTTCCCATTCCCTCCAATCGGCCCACTGCCAGCCGATTTCGGCAAGCTATAAACCTCGGCGTAACTGAACTTCTGTCCGCCGTGATAAAACCACGGAGAGGTCGCCGGAGTAATCCCACGACCAAAGGTCACTTTGAAATACTGCATAAACCTCTGAAAGTCTCTCCCGGTTCGCTTGTCGTCGGCCTTGGTAATCTTAATCGCCTGCAACACCTCACGATACCTCTCAAAATTCTCCGCAACAAACTTCTTGGGATCATCCTCCCATCCGGTGTCCTTCAGCGCTTCCCAAACCGCTTTCCAACTCGCGATGATTTTCGCCCCTTCTTCATTGTTGTGACGATGAAGCACAAAAAACTCATCCGTCGTGAGGAGCTTCTCAAAGACAGCCTGATCCTCCTTCAGAACCCAATCAACCACCTTGTCAGCCTCATTGGTCACCCAACCCGCCGTTCCGGAATAGCCTCTCGCAGAATTCATAAACGCACCACCACTTCGGGCGGTATCCTTAAAAACCTTGGTGCTATTTGGATAACCGAAAAACTCGCGAAAGAAGCGATTGATCTTCGGGTGGGATACTTTGTGTGAGCGCAGATGCAGGCCATTCACCGTCGGGTCTGCCTCCCCGAAAAATACTTTCTCATCCCTAAGCAAACGTAGGACTTCCCGACGATAATCTTCGCTTGTATTCAGTCGACCTTCCTCCGCCGCCTTGACCAGAGCTTCGTCAGGGTTGCGGTCGCTGAGTGCATAGGCAATAGCGTAGCTCGCTTCCCGGGGAGACAGTTTCCGGCGCTCCTCTTGATCCAATTCGCCATCCCCAAACTCAAGGCGATACATAAACTCCGACTTCAACAGCACACTCACCAACATCTGACGCAAGCCTTCGGTATTTCCACCAAGCGCAATACTCTCCTTCAAAAGTGCGAGGTGATTCTCCAACTCTTCCTCGCTGGCCCGGCGCTGCAACACACATTGATACTGCGCGTGGATCGCCGAAGCCATTTCTGCCTCAGTCGGAGCTGATTTCTTAGTAGCAATCGTCGTGAATGCTTCCGGAGTATTCCCCGGACGCCACTTGTCTTTGGGGTTCTCAAATTCATTCGCCTTCAGCTCCCCATTCTTAATCCGCGCCTCCCTAAGCTGCTTGCGCGAAATCCAATCGGCGTTCGTCAACATCGTCAACAAATGTCCACCATCCAGGGTCGTGGTGTCGTAATAACGAACACCAGCATGGTCCGGAAGAATGATCGGAACAGTCACCCCATAAAAAGTCCGCTGACGCCCTTTCGCCTCAAGCCCAAAAACCGCATTGACTCGTTCAATAAAAATCTGGGGACTCACCAACCATCTCCGGG
>JAKMEV010000528.1:0-4580 GCA_022425785.1 Akkermansiaceae bacterium
CGGCTCCCTATGAAGTTGCGACACAACTCTGGTTTGACGAGCAGTTGAAAGGTAACTTCAATGTACCAACGACTCCGAAGACGGAGCTGAAGCTTTCGGGGACTCCCGAAATCACCGTGATTCCTGATGCCTCACGCAAAATCCTCTCGGTGGATTTTTTCTATACCCAGGAGGGTAAGACGAAGGAAACGAGCAAGGATCGTGATTTGGTGATGAATCGATTTTGGCATCATCGTTTGGGCAAGATGGTGAATGGGCAGGCCAAGGCGACTTTGCCTTTGTTGAGTCCGGAAAAGCCGCTTTGGGTCTACGCAAACGTTCGCTACGAGTTGGACAAACCGGTCGTAGGAGTGGGCTACTATTACCGGGCGTATCAGGCGAAGGATTTTAATGTCTCTTCACTGATCAAAAAGATTACGGTGGATCAATTGAAATTGGCCGGAGCAAATGCCACTGATAAACCCTCCTTGGTCATCGAGAATTTCCGGGGTGAGTGGCGCAAGAACTGGTTTAGTTATCAACCGGATCGCGATTGGTCGCTCACGACACACAAGATCAATGATCCCAAATGGGCTCCACCCAAAGAGGCCTATTTGGTCCTGGCGGTGCAGTCTCAACAGCGGAACAAGATAGTGGTCCGGGTCGACGATTATTTTGCCGAGGTTCAGTTGACGGGAGGGTCGGATGATCAAGCGGTCGTGTTGCAAGAGTCGTCATTTCAGAATGTGGAGGGTGAGAGGAATCTGAATTGGGCGACGGCGAAGGAGCTGGAGTTGAGCCCACAAGAAATTTTCAGAGGCAAAAAAGATCGCAAGAAAACGCATCAGGCCGGAGCGGAGTGGCGGGAGGATCCGCCGGTCTTCAAAGTGCTGAAATGGAAGCCTCGAAAGTAATGATATTTCCTGCGACATTAACTGCCTGTCTGGGCTTGGTGATTTCAAGCCTTGCAGCGGAGATTGCTGATTTGGTTCCCCATGAAAAAGATCAGGGTCAAATCTGGTGGGTCGATGGTTTCCCGACTCATCGTGAGGGCGCGCGTTGGCTTCGCAAGATTCAGACGGGGTATTATTCTTTCGCTCTAAATACCGAGACGCTTGAGGTTCTCGAATTTGGAAAGCCGGGAGAATCAGCGGAGTTGGAGTTGAAAGTCATTGTGGATGGAAAGGAATACTTCGGAGATGGTGGAGCGAAGTGGACGCGAACCACTGGCCCCAGATTGATTGAATCGGGTCACTTCTTTCAGCGGATGGACGTCACGGATTTGAAATTTCGCACCAAGTCAGGAGAGGTGCTCAATGCGAAGGTGCGGTTTGAAGTGATCGCTTGGCCTGATCGTCTGGGTTTGCTTCTTTCGGCCGAACCTTTGGATCCCAGAACGAAGGTCGAGAAGAGTATTCGCTTGAAAACTTCGAAGGGTGTTTTGCGGGGCGAGGGATTCCTTGCTCTTAATCCGGCAGAGGGGGTGAAGGTTTCCGGAGAGAGTCCGCTTGTGGTCAAGGCTCCCAATTGCGCGGTGGAGTATGAGCCTGCGCAGGGTTGGCACCGCGTAAACTTGGACCGGGTAGAAGCGATCGGGAAAGGGAACGATGTCATTGAGCGGATTCAGTTTCAGATTTCCAATTCGACGGGGCGTGAAGAAGTAGCTCGCTTGATGTTTGAGAAAGCGGGCGGGTTTCGGGGGCGGTTGGGTTCGGCCATTACCGGAGTGAGCGCGATGTTGTGTGATGCCGATGGTCAACCGACGGGAATTCCAGTGCAGTTGAGTAAGAACTGGCATCGCAAGCCGGAGAGAGCAACCTACGACGGTCAGTGGTTTCATGGCATCACCCAGCTTCGGATTCCAGCAGGCAAGACGGTTGCGCTTGAATTGGTAATTGCCAATGCTCATTGGGGTGGCGTGGCGGCAGCTTCGCATGCGCAGCTTAGTTTGATCGGTTGGGGTGGAAATTCTCTTTGGGAGCAAAGTGCGCTGGGATGTTGGGGCGAGAGCATTTGCTATGATCCGGATCAGGCGCTGGCGAATACCACCATCACCGACGTGCGGCCGTTGATGGTGTCGGGCAAGGGAAGTGGTAAGAAGTGGGCTTGGACGAATAATATGGGCGGGGGCGACTTTTTCCGGCTTTACGATCTCAAAGGAGGGCGGGTGGCGCATTCGGAAATGAAGACGACTTACCACAAGTATGGTCCTTGTCTGACGGAGGTGAGTTACCAGGGGAAAGTGGGTGATGCGATGAGGCACGGCATGACAATGAGTCTGGGGCGAACCGATGATGTGGTGCGGGGGACTTATCGGGTGCGACTGGATGTTGAGAAGGCGTTGGACTTTTCGCGCTTCGTGATTTTTCAGGTGGGTTCGGATACCTACAATTTTACCAAGGAGCGTAAGATGGCTTTTGGAAATCAAGGTGGCCTCGTGAAGGAGTGGGATACCCGATGGGGTGGGAATGCCTATCGCGGCAAGCCCATAAAGCTTGAGGGATCCAATTCGTGGATTTCACTACACGATGCGGTGAAGCCGGAGACTGAAATAAAAGGAGCGATCTCCAATCGGGGAATTGTGTTGCGTAAATGGAAGGCGCGAATTGGTGGAAAAGATGCCTCGGCGTGGATTGCCGAGTATGGACAAACAAGGCATCGGAAGGATTCCTCTACCATTGATTTTGTGCCTCCGCCGGGGGTGACGCGTTTTGAGCCGGGTGACTTTATTGAAGCAACGTTTGAGCACATCATGATGCCCCAGTTTACGAAGGACTACTACGGACCGAATGAGGCACTACGTGCAGCTCTCGGGCATTATGAAAATTCCTGGCGTATGATTCATCGGGAATCTGCCGGCAACGCCCGTAAGATCCAAATGCTGGAGGGTCAGCTGGAGCGGCGCTTTCCGGATGTGAAAGTTGGAGCCGTGAATGGCGGTGCGAAATTCACGCTGCAGGGAGGATTGGGTTATGTGCCGGTCACTCTCACCGGTCTAAAATCCCACAAAGCTGTGCAGCTTCGAGTCAATGGGCGTTTGCTGGACCAAAGCGTTCACGGAAATGATTTCTGGCAGTGCAACTATGACCCGGTGGAAAAATCCTGGAGTCAGACGTTCAATCTTCCTCTTTCTCAAAAAACACAGACCATCAAATTCAGTTCTCAAAAATAGTCATGAAAAGAATCAAACTCTTCGCCTTTCTCCTAATCTTCCTTGCCGTCGCCAAGGGAGGAGCTGCTTCTCCGAATATCGTGTTTATCTTTGCTGATGATTGGGGTTGGGGAGATCTTAGCTGCCACGGGCATCCCTATGTTAAAACGCCGAATATTGATCGTCTCGCAAAGGAGGGGACGGACTTTCATCGCTTCACGGTGGCGAGTGGAGTGTGTTCGCCGAGTCGCACCGCGGTGATGACGGGGCACTTTCCAGCGCGCTACAATATCGATGGCCACTTCGCCTGGGTGCCGAGCAATGCCAAGCGGGGGATGCCGGATTGGCTTGATCCCAAGGCTCCGCTGATGACCCGCTTTCTGCAAAAAGCGGGATACCGCACGGCGCACTATGGGAAGTGGCATTTGGCAAACAATATGATCCCCGATTCGCCTTTGCCGAAGGTCTACGGCTACGATCGGGCCTGGGCGTTTAACTGTGCCGGCGAGCAGATGCCCGTGCACGAAGATTCCAAGCATGCCGTGAAATTTATCGAAGATTGTCATGAAGAAGGAAAGCCCTTCTTCCTTAACCTCTGGCTACACGAGCCGCATACGCCTTTTCATACCGTGCCAAAGTATCGCTGGCGTTTTCGGGACCTGCCTGAAGCCGATAACATTTATGCTTCGGTTCTTTCCCATGCCGATGATCGTATCGGTGAGGTGCTCGATGCACTTGATCGCCTGAAGCTGACAGAAAATACCCTCGTTGTTTTCAGCTCCGACAATGGTCCGGCCCGCGCAAGTAAGCCGACGGAGTTAGCTCTGAATCACGACACGGCCACCGGCGCAGGTTATGGCATCGGCGCAGCCAAGGGCATTACCGGAGGTCGCCGGGGATACAAAGGTGCGCTCTTCGAGGGAGGAATCGGAGTTCCCTTCATTGCCCGCTGGCCCGGGGAAATCGCGGCCGGAAAAGTGGACGATGAGTCCCTGATTTCAGCGGTAGATCTTCTCCCGACCTTTTGCGAGGTCGCCGGAGCGGCTTTGCCCGTGAGCTACAAAGCCGATGGAGTGAGTCAGGTGGCAGCTCTCAAAGGCAAGCCTGTTCCCTTACGTGGAAAGCCTTTGTTTTGGAAAATGGGCGGAAACAAAAACCGAGCCGACCACTGGGTGAACTACGCCGTGGTGCAGCAGCATTGGAAGTTGGTAACAAACAATGACACCAGCCGGGTCGAACTCTACGACCTCGCTGCCGACCTTGCGGAGAAGGTCGATGTCGCCACGAAGAACCCCGGGGTGGTTTCCACGATGCTCAAACAATTAAAAACCTGGCAATCCACTCTTCCCAAGATGCCAACAGGTGATGTTTTCTCTGCCGAAAGAAACGCAAAGAAGTAATTTCCCTTCTGTCGTAAGGAACTGGGTGAGGGGCTGAATCAACGATTTAC
>JAKMEV010000538.1:0-3697 GCA_022425785.1 Akkermansiaceae bacterium
AAACAACATCTCCACAATCGGCCCACTCGTTCCCGAGTCCAGGTTCCCCGTCGGTTCATCAGCAAAGAGAATCTTGTGGCGGTGAATAAACGCCCGCGCCAAAGCCACCCGTTGTTGTTCCCCTCCAGAAAGCTGCAAGGGATAGTGATCAAGCCGACCCCCCAGACCTACTTCTGTGAGTAATCTTTCCGCCTCCGCCTCTTGTCCGGACTCCCCACGCAGCTCCAACGGCACCAGGACATTTTCGATCGCGGTGAGGGTTGGGATCAATTGGAAGCTTTGAAAAACAAATCCCACCAAACGATTCCGCAAAGCCGCCCGCGCATCCTGGTCCAACAATTCAATAGCCTGCCCATCCAACTCCACCGATCCTGCGCTGGCATCATCCAACCCCGCACACAATCCAAGCAAGGTCGTCTTGCCACTCCCCGAAGGCCCGACAATTGCCAGCGTCTCTCCTTCTTCAAGACACAGATCAACATCCTTGAGCACGGTGAGATCATGGCTCGCAGTCTGATGAATTTTCCGCAAACCGGTGACCTTCAGGATGGGTCGTTTGACAGTACTCGTTGTGGATTCTAGACTAGCGGTCGATGGAGATGACATTTCGGAGGAGATTTTTTTTAGGCCTATTACTAAGCTTTAGTAGTGCAATATTCGCAGAGGAATCCCCGAATGCAACCGATACGGAGAAACGCATCGTCATCCTGGGGGATAGCATCACCGTCGGCTACGGACTCAGCCCCAAAGAAGCCTACCCTGCCCTCCTTCAGAAAAAGATCACCAAAGCCGAACTCCCCTACACCGTCGCCAATGCCGGAGTCAGCGGCGACACCACCGCCGGTGGCCTGCGGCGCGTTAATTGGGCCATGGCCAAAGGAGCCGACGTCCTCGTCATCGCCCTGGGCGGCAACGACGGCCTTCGCGGAATCCCTCCCGGAGAAACCAAAAAGAACCTCCTCGGAATCATCACCAAGGCCCGCGCTAAAAATCCAAAAATTAAAATCCTCATCGCCGGCATGCAAATGCCCGACAACATGGGCCCCAGGTTCACGGCAGCCTTCAAGACCCTCTTCCCCGATGTCGCCAGTGAATCCAAAGCCACTCTCATCCCCTTCCTCATCAAAGGCGTCGGCGGCGTGGAAAAACTTAACCAAGAAGATGGCATCCACCCCACGGCAGAAGGGCAAATAAAAGTCGCCGACAACGTCTGGAAATTTCTCCACCCAGCGATCTCGCCTTGATTCCTACCCCTCCACCTCAATCCCCAGCTCCTTCAGCAACAGTGCATCCAGATCACCCTCGCCCGGCGACAAGCACTCAGACCTCCCCAGCTTCACAATTTGCACTTTCAGATCCGTTTCCCCAATCGCCAGAAAAAGATCCCGCCCCACAGGAAGCCCGCTATATCTCGTCGCGATCACCTTCCCCATAAAGCGCCCATCTCCTCCCTCACTCGTCATCATCTCTCCGGACTCAGAGGTAAGCCCCTCAAAATTTGCGCCAATCGCCGCGTCGATGTATTGCTGAATTTCCTGAGTCGTCATGAAGTATCCCTGCAGCCACGATCTTCGTCACCGCTCCTCCAAAATCAAGCTCCTCTTGGCATCAAGCTCGCCCGGAGCCTCTGGTGACATCAAGAGCACGGAGCAAGTTTCCTGGATCAAGCGCCCGCGACACGCCCTACGTCCCTTCCCCCCTCTACAAAGGCCTCTCCAGCTCTCGCCGCTCCATTGCCTGAGTGAAGGGAAAAGCGCTCAGTAGTGAATATCGTCTCGACCTTCCCCCCCAATAACACGATGAGGGGGCCAGCAAATGAAGAGCCCATTGATCATCACCCAGGGAGACCCGGCCGGAGTAGGTCCGGAGCTGGCTTTGCAGGTGCTTTCGGAAGATCGATCCGGAGATTTAAAACTCCTTGGATGCCGCGAACTTCATCGCAAGATTGCAGAGCGCCTTTCTCTCCCATTCAATCCTGATCAGATTATCGACCTTCCTCTCGAAGGTGAAATCGAACCCGGAAAAGTTTCGGCGCTCTCTGGTGATCATTCCTTCCGCTGCCTTGAAGCGGCTGTCGAAGGCGCTTTGGCCGGCGAGTATTCCGGAGTGGTGACAAATCCCATCCACAAGGAAGCGTGGCATCTCGCCGGACATCCCTTCCCGGGACATACCGAGTATCTCGTCGAGAAAACCAATTCGCCGCGCCACGCCATGATGCTCACCTCGGACGAAATCACCTGCGCATTGGTCACGACCCATGTTGCTTTGGCCGAGGTTCCCGATCTCCTCGAAGCCGATCGCATGCTGGAAGTCATCGAACTCACCCACGAAGCGATGAGTGCCATCAAAGGACGCCCAGCCAAGCTTGCCATGCCTGGACTTAATCCCCATGCGGGTGAAGCCGGACTTTTTGGTCGCGAGGAAATCAACCTCATCATTCCCGTTTTGGAACAAGCCCGTGCGAAGGGCATCGACATCATGGGCCCGATATCACCCGACACGGCATTCCTCCCGACCCTACGAAAAACCATCGATGCCTACGTCTGCACCTACCACGATCAGGGACTCATTCCGCTCAAGACGCTGGCATTCGATCTCGGAGTCAATGTCACCCTCGGACTCCCCATCGTGCGCACCTCCGTCGATCACGGCACCGCATTCGATCTGGCCTGGCAGGGAAAAGCCAGTGCTACGTCTCTGCAAGAAGCCGTCAAGCTGGCTCGGCGACTATGCCTCTAGCCAATCACCGGACTCCACGACGGGATATCCTTCGACGCCTTTGAGCCATTCGTAGATCCAGACATTGAGCGGCTCTCCTTCAAAGCTCACTTCGGCCTTCACCCGATGATACTCGCCGTTGCGTTGATCTTCCAACCCGATGCCTTCGAATTCATCGAGCTCATTCATCAACTCAGGTCCGACCTTGTAAACCTCCCCCAACACCACTGACCCACCTCCTAAGACGAGCCCGGGATACCAATCGATCTTCACGAGAGTCCCCGACACTTCAGCAGGGCCAAGCCACTGCGCACCCTTCATTCGCCAATTATTGGAGGCTCCCTTACGAAGAGCTCCATAGACAAAAATCAACTCACTCACCGTCGCTCAAGATCTTAGACATCTCCACTTTCAGATCATCAATGCCGTCACCCTCCATCGCGGAAATCGGGATGATAGGCACTTTGGGAAATCTATTTTGGAAGATCCCAAGATTGTCATCCGCTCCTTCAAGATCCATCTTATTGGCGACCACCATCCAGGGGAATTTCGCGAGGTCTTCGTCATAGAGCTTAATCTCTTTACGAAGAGTCTGAATATCCTCGATGGGATCACGCATTTCGCTCCCCGCGATATCGACGACAAAAAGCAAAACACGACAGCGCGTGATATGACGAAGAAACTCATGTCCCAACCCTCGATTGTCATGAGCACCCTCAATGAGCCCGGGAATGTCCGCCACGGTGCAACGTGACGAACCACCATCCAGGCTCACCACTCCAACCTGCGGAGTGAGCGTGGTAAATGGATAGGAAGCGACCTTCGGTTGTTTCGCCGAAATCTTGCCCAGTAATGTCGACTTGCCGGCATTCGGAAAACCAACCAGGCCAATGTCCGCAATACGACGAAGCTCGAAATAAAAAATCCCTTCGTCTCCCTCGGTTCCGAGTTCTCGTTCCTGGGGAACTTGATTAGTTGC
>JAKMEV010000123.1:0-13619 GCA_022425785.1 Akkermansiaceae bacterium
GCGAGATGGATCACGGCATTGTCCTGCACGTTACTTTTGGGGCCAATGCTGATTTCGTTAATGTCACCGCGAAGAGTGGCGTTATACCAGATACTGGATTCCTCCTCCAGAGTCACCCTTCCGACAAGGTCAGCACTGGCTGCTACGAAAACGGAATCAGGGATTTGAGGCCAAATGCCTTCGAATGGTTCAATCGCCATGGGGCGACCTTAAAAAAAAGACGCCTTTTCGCAAGAGAAGCCGTTAAACCGCTGGAAATTTCTGAAATCTAGGCAAAACTTTCTAATCCTCACTGAACCACTTGGTTTATCCCCAAAAACATGCGCGAGTTTCTTATTGTCCTAGCCTGCTTGATCATCGGGGTAGCCTTGCGCTCATGCCGGACCCTTTTCTTCCGCAAGTTAGGTGCCCTAACCTTCCTGGTGGCCTCTTTCCTCACCTTCTTCTTTCTATTCGGTTGTTGGTGGGCCGGACTCATCGGGGTGGTGTTTTGGTTCCTTCTTCCATGGGTCGACCTCCTAACCCGCATCAGGAGCCTCCGTCTTCCACTTGATAATCGGCTTAAATTCCGAAATGCCCCTCGCGAAGATCACTTTCCCAATGCCGCCCGCATGATTAATGAAATTGAGGAGGCCGATTTCGAGCACATTGCCGACAGTGGGTGGGATTGGGCCGGAATGCAGCAATACTTCCGCATCTTCTGGCATGCCGAAGCCAAAGCCATCGCCTCGGTCTGCCTATGCGAACATGGAAATGTCGCTTTTGCTTTCGTGACCATTACCTCACGAACCAGTTCCGGTAGCATTATCCACACTACCAATTACCCGTTCTCCCCAACGCTCAAGAAGGGTCCTAATTCCCAATGGGCCCATTTGCCCTGTGAGAAAAACCGTTTTGAGCTGATCTATCACGATCATGTAAGGCACTTGGCCCGGAAAAAGCTGACCGCCAACGATCTTCTCATTCCCGACCCCGACCATGTCGTCGAGCAAATCGAGAAAGAGATGCGCCAACAGATTCAGCACAATGAAAAGTGTGGCTTAATCAAGTTCACTGACGACGGGCGCTTCCGATATTCGACGAGAGGCCTTTTTTTTCTTTGGATTCAGTCGATGAAGGACATGATTCGGCTTTGCTGAACCATGTCTATTAGCGATCTCCTTTCTACCACGAGCGAGAGCCCACTCGAGACCTCCTTTTGCGCACAACTGCAGGCGATCAAGCAACGGGAAACCAAGGGAGGTAAGCCATTTCTCGAATGGACCATTGCCGACTCCACCGGAAATCTCACATTGAAGGTGTGGAATAATCATCCTCAGTTTGACGCCGCTTGCGAACTGGATCCCGAAACGCTGATTCACTTACATGGCCAGTGGACACAAAACCAATACGGCGTCGATGGCATGGGATGGAAGTTCCGCTTCCTCAATGAATCAGAGACCTCGGAATTCCTGGCAGGCGACCCAAAAACCCGTGAGAAGCAAGACACCGACTGGGATGACATCCTGAAAATGCTTTCGCAGGTCACCGACCCAAGATTGAAGACGCTGAATGACGAATTCATTTCCCAGTTTGGCAAGCGCTTCCGCCGCACCGGGGCGGCCCGGAGAAATCACCATGCCCGACGAGGCGGACTGGTCGAACATGTCGCCCAAATGATGCGGACTACCACCGCTGTGTGCACGGTTTACCACGAACTTAATAGCGACCTCATTGTGTCTGGAGTCCTCTTTCACGACTGTGGCAAGCTCTGGGAAAACACCTACCCTGAAAGTGGCTTCAATCAACTCCACCTTCTTCATGGGGAAATGCTTGGGCACATTCCTTTGGGCCTCGAACTCGTGAACAAACTTTGGCGCGAACTCCCCTTGAATGACTGGCGGGAATTGGAGCCAAATAGTGAAGATGTTCGTCTTCACCTCCTCCATCTCATTGCTTCTCACCACGGGCAGTATGATTTTGGCTCGCCAACCTTACCTCGAACTCCGGAGGCGCACGCCCTTCATTACATCGACAATCTCGATGCAAAACTTGAAATGGTGAAAGATGCCTACGCCAGCGCCAGTGAAGTTGCGCCCGGCATTTTCGAACGTCAGTTTCCTCTACCCGCTCCCCTTGTGACACCCTTGGCCAATTTTGAAACTGGGGAATCTCCTGCAAGTTGAAAACCGGAGATTGATTTGAAGAAGCACGATTGTCAGTCGATGAATTGCTTGCTAGCGTCGATCTGATGATTATTTGGCTTACCGGATGCACTGCCGGCCTCGGGAGAGCTCTCGTTAAGGAGTTTATTGGTTTGGGCCACACCGTAGTGGGTTGCGGCCGCAATGAAATCGCACTGAAAAAGCTTAGGAATACTTATCCTGATAATCATTTTTTTGCAGCGGATGTCTCCAGCGACAAAAGCGTTCGAGAATTTTGCGATCAGGCTCTCTTGGCCACTGGCGAACCGGAGCTTCTAATTAACAATGCTGCGACAATCAACGATCCCGCCCCTCTATGGGAAGTTCCAGCCGAAGAATTCGACAATCTCACATCCATCAACATCAACGGAGTTGCCAACATTCTTCGCCACGCTCTACCCTCCATGATCACCAACAACAAAGGAATCATCGTCAACCTCTCATCCGGTTGGGGGCGCTCAACATCTCCTGATGTCGCTCCTTACTGCGCAAGCAAATGGGCCATTGAAGGCCTCACCAAATCCCTCGCACAGGATTTACCCGAAGGACTCGCCGCAGTTTCCTTAAACCCAGGCGTCATCGCCACCGACATGCTGCGAACCTGCTATGGACCGGACGCCGAGGATTACCAAACCCCCGAGGCCTGGGCCATTACCGCGGCGCCTTTCCTCCTGAAATTGACCGTCAGCCAAAATGGTGAGGCCGTCACGGCACCATGAAGCTCAAGTTTCCATCACAAACCATCACCTTTCCCCGTCGGGCTCTCCTGATGGGAATCGTCAATATTAATGACGATTCATTCTGCGGAGATGGCTCTCTCGATCTCGGAACATCGCTTCAACAAGCGCGAGCACATTATCAAAACGGAGCGGACATCATCGATATCGGGGCGGAGTCGGCCCGCACAAACCGGGAAGCGATTTCCATCGATGAAGAAATTTCGCGCCTAAGATTCTTTATCGAACAATGGCACACCATACGCGATCTCGAACCCAAGGATGAAGAGCAATTATCGCCGCCTCTTCTCTCGGTAAACACCTGGCGACCTGAAGTGGTGGAGCAAATCTTGGGGCCGGAAGTTGATCTTCTCAATGACATGAGCGCATTGCCGGACAATCGCAATGCCCTGCTGTGCGCAAAGCATCAAACATCATTGCTGATCATGCATTCAGTTGGTCAGCCAAAAATCCCACACACGCATCAACAGTGGAAAGGGCTGATGAAATCGATGGCGGATTTCTTCGAAGAAAAAACGGCAATTGCGATTGAGGCTGGTTTAAGCAAGGAGCAAATCATCCTCGACCCCGGCCTCGATTTCGCGAAACAGAAGGAAGATAATCTTCTCTTGCTGAGAGAACTGAATCAACTCATCCATCTCGGCTTCCCCCTCCTCCTTCCGATTTCAAGAAAAACGGTCATCGGTGAAGCTCTCGATATTGAAGAACCCAGGAAAAGGGATGCAGGAACATTGGCTCTCCTTGCCCACGGAGTTCACGAGGGAGCACACCTCTTTCGTGTGCACAATACCGAAGCCTGCTGGCGGGCCTTGAAGGTTCTCTCGGCCCTCTAAGGGGTTCCCATGTAGAGGATTCCCGAACCTGAATCCATCAACGCCTTCCCCTGGGTCAGGAAATCCATCCCCAAAATCCCATCCACCGGTCTTCCTTGCGAATCTCGAAAGAAACTTCGGACGGTTCCAAGTGGTGCAATCGATACGTCGAATTCCGTCACATGAACATTTCCGAATCGGACATTATACAAACGACCAGTCCTCAGAGCGACCCGATCACCCGAGGCATCAATCATTCTGGTATTGGTTGGTCGGCTGGGCAGTCCCAAACGATCATAGCTCTCCGCAGCCATCACCGAAACCTCTGCTCCGGTATCGACCACCCACGTCACGGTCCTCCCATCAATTGATCCTCTCAAAATCAGATGAGGGAGGCGAGCGGCCGTGTCCATTTGCAGGGCGAAGGTTCCCAGTCCGGTTCTTGGTCCAAGCTGTCCGTCATTGCGCCCCATCGCTCGATCTGATCGCTTTCCCGGAACCCACATTCTGGCCGCCGGAATATCGATCAATGCTCCCGTTGCAGAAAGGGCATCCAATCCCACCTGACCGGCATAGCGACTTGTTGAAGTTTTCCGATTCAGATCTGGGGCAATTGTGAACGGGAAACGCCGAGCAACCATGGAACCCACTTCGAGAGTGCCGTAGCCCCTTCCGCTTTTGACCTCGCGCCCCAAGGCTCCGCGGGTGACCACACGCACCGAATAATCTGGCACCAATCCCACCCCCTTGGCCAAATGCTCATCAAGATCTGTGCTGTTTGCTCCGGAATCGATGAGAAATCTCATCGGACTACCATTGACCTTGAAGATGGCGGAAAAACGCTGATCAGTCCCTATCTTCTGAAGAGTCACGGATTCATAGCCAAGTCGATGGAGGGTGGCACTCCTGCTCGACCCGGATAAGCCCGGAATTCCCGAGCATTGGGTCAGAATGAGACAAAAGAAGACACTAGTCAACAGGCGGAAAGCGATGCGAGAGAGAAACATGAAAGGAAAATCTAACCTCAGTTGACATTCCTGCAATCACTCAAATCACCATGCAGGTCCCACCTCCCATGTTTCGAGCATCTCATCGGGACAATCTTCCAAAAATCTCGACGGTCGCTGGAAAATCTCCCCGGTATAGCTCTTCGGGTTCACCATGGGATAAGTGAGATAAAGTTCGTCTTTTGAGCGGGTCAGGGCGACATAAAACAAGCGGCGTTCTTCCTCGAGCATATCGAGATCATCCGTCTCAAGAATCCGACCATTGGGAAACATGCCATCAGCAAGCCAAATCAGGAAAACCACTCTCCACTCCAAACCTTTCGCTTGGTGAATTGAGGAGAGCACGACTTGCTCCTCGTCCTGCGCCGCCTGACTGCCGGTTGGCTCTCCGTCGACCGAGCTCATCAATGAGAGTTGCCCCAGTAATTCCTGAATATCCTCAAAACCTTCTGAGTAGAGCGAGAGTTGTTCGACATCCTGTCGGCGATTGTCGTAGTTCTCGAAACTCTGCCGCATGAAGTCATCGTATATCCCCTCCTGGACACTCGTGATCATTTCCGCGGGCCTTGCAAACTCACCTTCCGGCGCCAACTCATCGAGAACGTAGCAAAGCTGCTCCCAGTCCTTCTTGGCCTTCGCCGGAATGCTGAATTTTAGCATGATGTCGGAAAAGCTCTTGGGTGGATTTTCATCCCCGGCCTTTCCGGTTTTCAACCAGGCACGCCACAGCTTGTTTGCGGTCACCCCTCCGATTCCCGGAAGGAGAAGGCAAAACCGCTTAAAACTTACCTCATCCTTACGATTGGTCACGAATCGCAGAAAGGCTGCGACATCCTTAATGTGTTGCTGCTCAAAGAAGCGGAGTCCGCTGGTAATTTGAAAGGGAATATTCCGCGAAGTCAGCTCCATCTGGATTTCAAGGCTCTGGTGGTGTGCCCGATAAAGAATAGCAATCTCATGCATCTCGATTCCTTCATCACGCAGTTCGAGAATCCGCTGCGCAACAAAGTTGGCTTGCGCGCGGGGATCTTCCAAGGGAACGAGAGCCGGGGTCATGGAGCCGCCCTCCCGCGCGGCATTAAGCGTTTTACGAAACTGTTTGGTGTTCGCAGCAATCGCAGCATTCGACAGATGGAGCACCTCCGGAACACTTCGGTAGTTCGTTTCAATCTTGAAAGTCTTCGCGTCGGGATAGCGATCAGAGAAGGTCAGAATATTGTCCATGTCCGCGCCGCGCCAAGAGTAGATCGATTGGGCATCATCACCGACTACCATGAGAGACATCCGGGGCTGGGCCAGAAGGTCGATGAGTTCACACTGGACCATGTTGGTATCCTGATACTCATCAACGAGAAGGTAATTGAATCGCTTTTGGTAAAGCTCGAGAAGATCTTCGTTCTCCTTAAAGAGCTTTAGCGGAAGAATGAGAAGGTCATCGAAATCAGCAGAGTTTGTTTCCAGCTTCTTTGCGGTGTAGGCCTTCCCGACCTGCGCAATCTCTTCGAGCCATTCTTCGAAATAGGGATACCGCCATTCCAAAAGCTCTTCCAAAGTGACTCCGGTGTTTTCCACCAGGGAGAAGATCGAGATAAGAACATCCGGCTTGGGGAAACGTCGTTGCTTTGTATCGATGTCACACTCCGCGATGACAGTCTTCATCAGGGACTTCTGGTCGTCGCGATCTAGAATGGAAAAGGATCGGGTCAACCCGACGCACTCGGCATGACGACGAAGAATGCGGTTCCCGATAGAGTGGAAAGTTCCGCTCCATAGTTCACTGAGATCTTGCGGAATGAGCTCCCTCACCCGCTCCAACATTTCCTTGGCCGCCTTATTAGTGAAGGTCAACAAGAGCAGGCTCGAGGGCTCAACCCCCTGATCGAGCAGGTAAGCCACGCGATAGGTTAGCGTTCTCGTTTTTCCAGACCCAGCACCCGCGATCACGAGAGCCGGCCCGGGAGCTGACGACACCGCAGCGTATTGCTGGGAATTTAACTCAACCTCATAATCGATCCCCGAAGATCCTCCCCGGGGCTTTTGATCCAGCTGATACTTACGAGCCATAGGAAAGCCTACTCGGCATCTTCAGGAGGGACACCTTGATCAACCTTCTGAGTGAAGGCCAAATATTTCGCAAGCTCATCCTTCACCTTCGGCATCAGGAGATACATTGCGACCACATTGGGAATCGCCATGGCAAAAATCATGCCATCAGAGAAGTTGATCACGCTTTTCACACTCACAGCCGACCCGACAATGATGAAGAAGCAGAAGATTACCTTATAGCTCAATTCTGCACCCTTACTGTGCCCAAACAAGTGAGCCCAGGCTTGAAGTCCATAGTAGGACCAGGAAATCATGGTTGAGAATGCGAAGAGAATCACGGCAACCGCCAGAATCAACGGGAACCAGCTAATGGTCTTTTCAAACGCCGCAGAAGTTACCGCAACTCCGGACAGGCTGGTGTCTGCATATGTTCCCGACATTACGATGACCAAGGCTGTCGTGGTGCAAACCAAGACAGTATCGATGAATGGTTCAAGGAGAGCGACGATGCCTTCACTGGCGGCGTGCTTCGTTTTCACAGCAGAGTGTGCGATGGGAGCAGAACCAATTCCCGCCTCGTTTGAAAAGGCCGCCCTTTTGATTCCCTGAATGAGCACTCCTATCAAACCACCGCCAACTGCAGTCGGAGCAAAAGCCCCCTGGAAGATCAATCCAAAGGCATTTCCAAGCTCACCAATATTTCCAATGATTACGACTATTCCGCAAATCATGTAAATGCTGCACATGAAGGGAACGAGCATCGCCGTCGTTGTCGCGATACTTTTAATGCCTCCAATGATTACCATGCCAACAGCAACAGCCATAATCAACCCGAAGACCCAGCGATTGTTATCGAAGAAGGACCCATCACCACCCATTACTCCGACGAGCTGCTCGCAAGCCTGATTGGCTTGATACATATTGCCACCTCCGAATGATCCGCCAATACACATAATGGCAAAAAAGATCGCAAGTATGACACCAAGTGGCTTCATTCCCATCTCCCCCAAGCCGCTCGTGAGATACTGCATCGGCCCGCCGTAAACTTTTCCATTCTCAATACGACGATACTTCACACCCAGCGTGCACTCACAAAACTTTGAAGCCATCCCCAGGAATCCCATCAAAACCATCCAGAAAGTCGCGCCAGGACCGCCAATACTGATGGCTACGGCAACCCCCGCAATATTACCAAGACCGACCGTACCGGAGACAGCCGCGGAAAGAGCCTGAAAGTGGGTGATTTCTCCCGGATCATTTGGCTGGCTGTATTTCCCCCGAAGCGTCCGCATGGCCAGTCGCCAGGAACGGAAATTAAGGAACTTAAAATAGATCGTGAGAACAATAGCCGCGATCCCCAACCAAGCGAGAACCCACGGCATCTTGATTGGGTTTCCTTCCGCATCAGTGGAAACTGGAATGGAATAGAAAACAGTATTGTCGACAAACTCGGAGACAGGCTGGAATGCGCTATCAATATTGGCGTCTAATTTTTCAATCCAGCCCAACTCCTTTTTAGGTTCCTCTGAGGGCTTGGTTTCATCTGCAGAAAGCTCTTGGGCGACGGAAGATCCGATTGAAAGGGTGAGGAAAAGTCCAAATAGACAAAACAGCTTTTGCATGACCGGCGAACTCTGAGTGATTCACCCTCACTCGACAAGGTTCAATCACTCCCCCTTTTCCAAATCCATCTCGATCACCGCGTAAGCGTTGTGATTGTGGATGGATTCGAAGTTTTCAGCCTCGACACGATACCAGCGAAGCTGCTCGTCGGCATTCGAAGCCAGCGCGATATTTCTCACGAGATCCTCTACGAATACCGGATTATCGTAGGCTCGCTCGGTGACCGCTTTTTCGTCGGGACGTTTCAATAGACTGTATAGTTCGCAGCTAGCACAGGATTCCACCCGGGCGATGAGATCCTCGATCCAGACGGGATCCTTGAAGCGAACTGAATAGGTCACTACTCCGCGCTGGTTGTGGGCACCGTAGTCGCTGATCGCCTTGGAGCAGGGGCAAAGTGTGGCAACCGGGACCATCACCGTGACGATGAAATCGGTGTCTCCATCTTTCTCAGCCTCGATCTCAAACCTTACCTCATAGTCCATCATCCCCTCGTTTCCCGTCACGGGAGCAGGCTTGCTCTTGAAGAAGGGGAACAGAAACTCGACATGAGCACGTTGAGCGTCGAGCCGTTCGAGAAGCGCCCCGGGAAGTCCGGCCATATCGTGAACCGAGAGACAATTCCCATGCGCATTGAGAACTTCCACGAAGCGACTCATGTGAGTGCCCTTGTATTGGTGCGGAAGGTCGACGGCCAAAGCCACAGTTGCTACAGTTCGTTGCTCGTCCCCACCCTTGTCCTTCACCACCAGTGGGAACTTCAAGGCCTTCACCCCAACCCGATCAATCGCAATTTGGCGGTCGTCGTGTTCGTTCTGGGTATCTTTGAGTTCACTCATCTTTTCGCTCTAAATCAAAAAACCTGCCCGAAATGATTCCGGACAGGCTGTAAAATTTCGTTTCTTGGGAAATTAGAAGCCCGATTACGGCATCAGGTTCACGGCGCGAGCACGCTTGATCTCGCGAGTGATGGCTCGGTGCATCTTGGCAGAAACGCCGGTGACCTTGCGAGGAAGAATACGACCAGTATCGGTCGTGAATTTGGCGAGAATCTCTGGATTCTGGTAGCTAATCTTCTCGAAAGGAAGGTCGAGACGCTTTGTGGTCATCGCCTTGTTGTGCTTCCGGAAATTAATGCGGCGCTGAACGGTCTTTGGTTCGGACATGGTATAAAAAGGTAAGGACTACAAAAATTAACGCAGCTCGCGGTGCAGGGTCCGACGTTTCAAGAAGGGATTATACTTCTTCTTCTCAAGACGGCCCGGAGTGTTCAGGCTCTTCTTGTTACGAGTGCTGGTGTAGCGTGAGGTCGGCTTGCCTTCGGCTTTGGCCTCAGTGCATTCTAAAATGATGATATCGCGTGGCATGATGCTAGTAAGATCGAAATCGGGACGCGGAACCTATGGAAATCTCACCCATGGTCAAGGGAAATTCGAGTAAAGTTAAGGCATCTGAAAGTTTATAAAAAATCGTTGATTTTACAGGTATTCACAGGCAGGATCAGCTTTGTTGAAGGTGGTGAGCGCAGCAGTGCTCCTACAATCTTTCATTTCTGAAAGATCCTCATCCAATTCACGGTGGTCGATTCGTCGGTTTTCCAACCAAGATTTTTGGCGAAATGACACGGTGCTGTGAGCCAAGTCTTCGGAATTTCTTCCGCTGATCTTTTCCTCTGGTCCCGTAAGATCCGCCCTCGACCCCCTCTTATATTTAATTAATCGTATGATTCCTCCAGACTCCGATTCTCCGGACACCTCGTCCCGTCGCCAACACGACTCCTCCGATGACCCCAATGGTGGCGGTAACCGTCGACGCCGTAACAACCGGAACCGCAATAGAAACCGCAACCGAAACCGAAACCAAGGTGATGGAGGTCAGGGAGACGGGCAGAAACAAGGACGAGTGAGAGGCTACGGCCCACGTCGTGGCGAACAGCGGGACCGCAAACCTCTTGAATTCACCGGAGAACCCGTCGAAGTCGATGGTCTCCTGGAGATGGCCCCGAAAGGATTCGGCTTCTTGAGAAAGCCCGGCAAGGACTTTGAACAGAACAGCGATGACGTCTTCGTCAGCCCAGATATGGTGCGCAAAAACGCCCTCCGTCCAGGAATCTGGATCAAGGGAGTGGCCCGTGAGAGCACCCGGGGACCGCAATTGGTCGAACTCTCTGAAATCAATGATCAAGCGCCTGAAGACGCGAGAAGACTTCCCGCTTTCGAGGAATTAAAAGCAATCAATCCCTCCAAACGGATCGCCTTCGAAACTGTCCCTGATCGCCACACCACTCGAATCGTTGATATCATGGCTCCAGTAGGACGTGGCCAGCGCGGCTTGATCGTCTCCCCTCCTCGTTCCGGAAAAACGACCATGCTTTTACACATGGCCCAAGCCGTACAGGAACTCCATGAGGAAACTCTTCACCTCATTGTTCTCCTCGTCGACGAACGTCCCGAGGAAGTCACGGAATTCCGCCGCCAACTTCCGGACGCTGAAATTTACGCCAGCTCCAACGACGAATCCCCTCGCAACCATTGCCGCCTCGCCGAGCTTTGCATTGAGCGGGCAAAACGCCTCGTTGAATCAGGAAAGCACGTCTTTATCTTGATGGATTCCATCACCCGCCTCGCCCGTGCCTACAACGGAGCGATGGGTGGCAGCCGTCAGAGCCGTGGCCGGGGATATCAATCCGGCGGTATCGTCGCGGGAGCTTTGGAGATGCCCCGTCGCCTTTTCGCGGCTGCTCGAAACACCCGGGAGGCCGGATCGCTCACTATCATCGCCACTGCTCTCGTCCAAACCAACTCCAAAGCGGACGAAGCGATTTTCCAGGAGTTCAAGGGAACCGGCAACATGGAGCTCGTTCTCGATCGCCGCATTGCCGAACACTATGTTTATCCGGCAGTAGATATCTTCAAATCGGGCACGCGCCGCGAGGAACTCCTTCTTCCCGAGCACAATCTCCACAAGCTGCGCCTCATCCGCCGTGGACTCGCCGGGCACAAGCCCATCGAAGCCATGGAGCGACTCCTTTTCTTCACGAAGAAGTTTCCAAGCAATGCACAAATGCTCATGGAAATTAAAGGGTAAGAAAGATTATCGAATCATATTCTTCTCACAAGACGGGCTTCTAACAGCTCGTCTTTTTTTGTGATTTACGTTCTCAATTTCATCGTTGCTCTCACGAAATAAACCCTCTATCTGAGCAGGTGTGAATTCACAGCCCCCCCCAATTGGAGCTGCGACTTCCTACGAAACTCGTCTCACCCGATTCGAGAAAGTGCGAACTTTCACTCTCGAGGGGGCTAAAATACGAATTGAAGAGGAAGGTCGCACTACCGATATTTTACTCAGCGACATCGTCGATGTTCGTTGTCGCTACCACCCCACCCGTTTTCAACTGAATCGCTTCGAGTGTTTATTGCAGGCGAAAGATGGAATAAAGATCAAGATCGGCAATCTGTTTTACCTTGGTGTCGCTGACTTTGAAGATCGCTCACCTGATTACCGAAAGTTCGTGGTGGCTCTTCATGTCGCACTCGCCAAACTGAGTCCGAATTGCGTATTTCATTCCGGAATCACGCAGACCTCATTATACCTCATCGCAGCCTTCCTCATCGGTTCGATGCTGACCTTGGCATTTCTAATCCTTTTCCTGGGAGCGTCTTTCCCCGGCATGGCGGTCGTGAAACTCATCATCTTGATTCTGTTGATTCCGATTTCCATCAAGTGGTTCTATAAAAACAAGCCGAAGAAGTATCGCATACACGCGATTCCCACTGACGTCCTTCCGCCCAAAGTTAGCTAAAGAAGCACGATCGCCAAAGCAGCTATCATCAGGATCGCTCCGGCGGTTTGTTTTCGGGCAAACTTCCGGTCCATTTGTTTTCCAATGAGGTAGAGAAAGCCAACCGCCATTACTCCTCGTGAGCTGTAGACAACATTACTCAAGGTCGGTTGACCATACTGACTGAAAGCTAGATTCACCGCGAGGGCTTGGAGCCCCAATGCCAGGCCTGCGCCAAATACCATCATTCCGGCACGCGGCACCTGAATCATGACCTTGATCTGGGAGCGTTTGATAAAGAGAACCACAATCGATATCGCCGAGCCCGTTCCCATCATCAAAATAAGCCACCGGGCCGGACCAATCTCGCGGGCCTGCCAACCAGTGAGGAAATCATTAATCCCAAAAAATAAGCACGCCAGCATGGTAAGCCCAACCGTCGCACGATGTTTCCGCCATCCTTCCAAAGAAGCCCCGGCAGCGAGGAAAACCGCGATGACAGCGAGAACAACTCCCGTGAAAAGATTCCAGGACGCAGATTCCAGACCCACTAGGACCGAGAAGAATCCCACCACGAGAACTTTTCCGCCGAGGGCTGAGGAATGAACCGCAAGGTCTCCACTTTTCACAGATTGCGTGGAAAACCACTGACCCATAAAAAAAAGGACTCCATTCCCGATGGCCCACCAATCTTTTCCGGAAATGCGCCAGTCTTCATCCGGCTGAAAGTAGGCAAAAAAAACCGCTGTGGTTACCAAATTGGCAACCGCAACGATGATCGAGAGTCTTACTCCGGCAGCGGTTCCTTGCTGAACACACCATCCTAGGATTGGATGGAGGACCGCGCCAATAAATGGCAGAAAAATGGCCCCGCTCAACCAATCCATCCAGCCCTATTTAATGGGGCTGAGCTTGTCTTTACTGGGAAAGTCCTTGGACCATTCAAGGGTCACTTCACCAGTGGCAGCCCACTCGGCGCCACGATTCAAGGTGTCGTAGAAACCACGGCATTTCATGGAGTAATCGGCGTGACCAAGGGTGGTGTGGAAGACACGACCTTTCCCATAGTCGAGAGCCATCAGCATTGGCTCGTCGCGATTACTCTTCTGGCTGGGAGCGGTAGCGAGAACCTTCATGTTGTTGGCTGGTCCACGAAGAGTGTCATAAAGCTCATCTTTGGTGTGAAGCCATTCGGTCGGCATTCCTTTCGTGATTGGGTGGGCATTATCGCGATTGGTTACAACAAATTCGTGCTGGGGACCGTGGCCTCCGCCTTTTCCTTTGGAGGTGTCTCGGACAAGCTTGCCATCCTTGTAGTAAACATAAGGGCCGCTTTTCTCGGTGCGTCCGCCCCAGCCACCGAGACCAATCATTTCGTTATATTCAGGCCACATCCCGAAAGCGTTGTCGGCCGCGTGAACCACGAC
>JAKMEV010000130.1:0-6912 GCA_022425785.1 Akkermansiaceae bacterium
GGGCGGGAATATCGACGCCCACCGTCACTCCGGAAGTGACCGATCCGCCGCCGTTGCTTGCGGTGAGAATGTAGGTCGTGGTAGTGGTTGGGCTGACGATAAGGCTGCCCGAGGTGGCATTGATGGAGCCGATGCCGTTGTTGATTTCGGCGGTGTCGGCTCGGGTGATCTGCCAATCCAGCGCGGTGGATTCTCCACTGGCGATGAGTGCCGGAGTGGCGGTGAAGGAGGTGATTTCCGGCAGGGGGAAAGCGCTGCGAATTTGGTAGCCGTTGATGTGGACATTTCCGAATCCGTTGGCGACGAGGCTGATCGTTTGGCTGGTGTCGTCGGCGACAAAAGTGCCGATCGTGAATTGTCCAAAAGTGCCCGGCGCGCCCGAGGCGGTTACATCGACGGTGTTGCCTTCTCCGTCGCCAAAAGTCATGACGCGTCCGGAGGTGCTGGATCGCAGATCCGTGAAGAAGATCTGAATCGCGTAGCTTTGTCCAACGATCAGAGACCCTCCGCCGACGGTGATGGAGGTCGAAGTTCCGCCTCCAAATTCCACGTTGTTGAGGAGTGCGTCGAGGCCGGTATCGAGAGTTGTCTGACCACTCAGGGCAGAAGCAGCGGCAGCGTTGGGCAAGAGAGCATTTGAGGGCGAGAAGTCGACCCCATTGATCGTGACATTTCCACCAGCGGCGGTGCCGTTGATCGCCTCGACGAGTGACCCAGTCGTGACGATGGATGTCGGGTCGACAGTGTCAGCAGGAGGACCCCAGCTGATGGGCGCAGCGGAGGCGCAGGCGATGAGCCAGAGGCTTAGTGAGGTTGTTTTCATGGTCTGATGGTGAGGCCTTTAAAATAAAACATCCCGCCGAAGCGGGATGTGAGTCGAGGGAAAAGGTCCCTACAAGGAAGAATTCTCTGAAGGAGCCTTTATTTACGAGATTTCTGTTACTGTTTTTTCACTCGGAAGAAAAGTTTGTCTTCGTTTTGCAAGCCGTAGGTGTTGAGGCTGAGTTCAAAGGTTGTCTCCGTCTGGTGGATGGTGGCCTTTTGGTCGCGAAACGATATGCTCAATAAACTGCGCAAGTAAATTGTGGTGGTACCCGTTATCGGGAGCGCCAGTAAGATTCAGGGTAATGGGTCCTTAATCATTGTTGAATCTCCAGCTCGCGGCGGGGTGGCGGGTTGTCCACCCGCGCCTTGGTGTGCGATTTGAGCCAGTGCCAGAAAGCCCATCAAGGCTTGGCTTTATCAGAGGCTGATGTAGGACCTTGAATTCCTCAGGATAGACTCATTTCAGCTAAGTCACAAAAAAAACTTCTTAGTCTGCTTGGGATAGTTGCGATCAACTTCGGCCCACCAATCAATCGGACGCAACAACAGAGAATTGGTGTCGTCCTGTGCTCTATCCCGGAAGCCTCGAATCTCGAATTCATCTTCCATGAGTCTCGCCGCGTCGACGATTACTCGGACATTGTTAAGCGGCACTCAATCGTAGGGATGCACAGCCGCTCGGTCGCCGAACTTTATACTCAGCTCCAGCTCTTCCGAGGCCTTACTCAGGCTAAAAGCAAACTGATTAATTGGAGCTGTCTTCCTAATCGTTTCCAGCGACTCAGATTCATCTCCGCGCCAATCAATGATGATGCAATCATCGGACTCGTCAAATCCGTCCTCTCCCTAGTTTGATCGCCCTGAGTCGGCTCTGCAGGGTGAGTCTGGAATCTCCTAAGGAACGAGGAATTGATTCGTCGCAGTGAAGAGGCGGCTTGTGCCGCCGGCGCCGGGGAATGAAACGATGATGTCGTAGGATTGTCCGCTGGTGAGGCCGGAGGTGGCGATATCGAAATCAGCGACGACGGAGAATCGGTCGGGGTCTCCTGATTCATCGACGCGAGCGGCGGAGGTGGTCGTTCCACCATCGGTGATATTGCCGGTGTCCCAGGTCGCGGCGACTCCGCCAATGGTGATCCCATTGGGGCGGACAATGTTGCCGTTGTTGGTATTGATGAGTGGAGGAGCGTTCGCGGGCAGATCGATGTTCACGATTTCCCCATCACCACTGGAGTCGGGGGAAAGTGATTGGTCTTTGGCGACGAGAGCGAGGTAGGCCACTTCGTGAGCCTCTCCGGGGTTGGGCGGGGTGGTGAGAGTTGAGGCTTCGACGCCGTTGGCGCCCACGAGATACATTTGGTAGACCGGAGTGTCGTTGGGATCGGAGACATCTTGTGTGGAGATGAGTTTGTAGTTCGGCCAGTCGTCCATGATGAGGGAACGCCCGTCGTTTTCATTCTGGCCGAAGACTTCGGCGATGATGCATCGGTCGGCAGTGTCGGTGCCGTTGAAGATAGGGACGAGGGAATCAGAATGATGATCGATTTCTGCTGGGACTTCGACATCGGTGAGATCGAGAACGGTAGCAAAAAGATCGACGACGTGGACAAGTTTGTCGCTGGTTCCGGTTTGCAGAACGTCGGGTCCGATGGCGAAGAAGGGAACGTGAATTCCGCCTTCATTCAGGGAGCCCTTGGCTCCGGCGAGGCCACCGGCGGGAGCTTGATCAACCTGTCCGGGTGTTCCGTTGTCGCCGACGACAATGATGTTGGTTTTGCTCAAGTCGAGAGAGGTGAGGAGACGGGCGATTTCGGTATCGAGAGCTTCGAGACTGCGAATGTAGAGGTCGATATTAGTATTGCCGCTGGTGGAGTATCCGCCAGAGGGAGCGAGACTGGCGGGAGGACTGTGGAAGGGAGTGTGCGGGGCATTGAAGCCCATCCAGACGACCCAGGGATCGGAGCCTTTGCCGGTGATGAAGGAAACGGCCTCATCGACTTGTACGCTGGTAGCGTAGGGCGATGAGTAGTCCCTTGCAGTGACGAGAGCGGTGATCTCTGTTCCGGAATCTGTCAGAGCGTTGTTTTCGATTTTGACGCGGACCCAGTCATTATAATCCGGGACGCCACCTTGAAGAGTACCGGTGAAGTTGGGCCAGCCGCCGGTGTCGAAGGCGCCGGAATTTCCAGATCCAAGGTGCCATTTTCCGAAGGACGCCAGGCCGTAGTTGGGCGCTTCGTCGGAGATGATTTCCGGGAAAGTGAGTTCAGCAGTTGGAAGAGTAGAGTTTGCCCCGGGATTCCCAACGCCATGTTGGTAAGGTTGGCGGCCAGTAAGCAGAGTGGCGCGGGTGGGTGAGCAGATGGGTTGGGAATAGCCGCGGGTGAAGAGGAGGCCATTGTCGGCGAGATTTTTCAAGGTCGGCATGTTGGCCAGTTGGATTCCCGGTTCGGCGGTGTTGTAGAGCTCGGAGGCATCGATCCCCCAGTCATCGAGGATGAGGAGAAGGACGTTGTTGGGGCCGGCGATGGAATAGGTGTCGCTTGAGGTGATCGAGCCATTGATGAGGGCCGGATATTCTCCGGGAGCGAGTGAGGAGTCATCGAAGAGGAGTTTGATGATTCCAGTCGCGGGATCGTAGTTTACGACTATGGCGGGGATTCCGCCAACGCTTGCCGAAGTCACTGAGGCGGGCAGGGGAGGGTCGGTGGGGAGATGGAACAGGGAGACCGTGCCCGGCGTGAAGCTGAAATCGAATCCGGTCTGGTCAAATTCCGCGATATCGGTGAGCCGGGCGCGGTAGAATTTTTGCGAGTTGGTGACGAGTGCTCCGGTGTCGGTTAGGTTGAGTTTGTCTCCGGTGGGTACGGCATCGGTGACTTCGCGGACCCACGAATCGTCCCGAAGGGTAGTGGATGATTCGATGACGTATTGGCCTCCCTCGACGACGGACCATGTCAGGGTGAGGTCGTTGGAATTTGGAGCGGACTGGTCAAAAGTGAGGCTCTTTTCAGGCCCTCCTTCGAATTGAATGGTGACGGCCTCGTTGATGTTGTTGACGGTTCCTCCCGTGGGGTTTCCGTAGTATTCGCGGCCGATAGCGTAGGGAAAGGCGGGAGTGCCATCAGCTTCGATCGTGACGAAATAGGCGTAGGTTCCGGTGGGGAATTCCGGGGTAATACAAGTGCGTCCGTTGTAGAGATCAAGGTCGCCGGTGCCGAGGAATTCGTAGTCTTCGATGTAGTGGCCGATGATGTAAGTGGCGTTAACCGGCGGTCCGTATTCGTTGACGGGGAGGGAGGCGGATTTGTTTTGGAAATCAGCAGCCCATTGTGGAAGAGTGGTGCGGTTGGTGATGGATCGTTTGGCGTATCCCGGAATCATGCGACGAACGGCGCTGCCAGGGTTGTTGGGGTCATCGTATCCGTAGGGTCCGTAGATGGGGAAGCCATCGGCAGCCCAGGCGAGAATGGGGGAATGGCTGCCATTAAAATTTTCGCTGTAGGTATTTGTCGAGGGATCGTAGTCCACGCTGTCTCCAAGCGAATGACGGAGGCCCGGCGGGTTGGCGTGGTAGTGGTATTGACGTCCTGCCTGGTGGGCGTTTCCGGCGTCGAAGGTGACGCTCTCGTTGACATAGGCGTCACGATTCCAAACGTCGTCACCGTTGATGCCGTTTCTCGGACTGGAATCGGTGCCGTTGGAGTTGGAGTAGGAAAAGGCATCGCGGTTGTCGAACATGGCCACACCATTCACGTAAAAACCGGCGGCACCGAGAGTCGTGCCTGATTTGTTGGCGGGCACGGTGGGCGTGCGGGGAATGCGGTAAATGACTCCGGTGTTGGCGGGGTAGTTGGGGAAGAGATTGGTCTTCGCCTCGTTGAGATACCACGGGCCCATGGTGTGCGATGCCAGACCGGTCGAACGGAGATAGACCCAATTGGAGGATGAGGAGATCTCGTGAATCCCGGCGTAAGTGGATTGCGCCTGCACTCCCTGTCCACGGTCCCAGGTGGTCACGGCATTTCCAGCGGTTTCGTCGGCGGTGGTTTCAAAGATCCGGGCATAGGACCCCGAGTTGGCTGTGAACCATGAGCTGATGCGAGGATCGGCTTTTAAGACCAGAGTGGAAAAGAGAATGAGGAAGAGGGTTTTCATGTTGTGTGAAGTGAATCTGAAGAGAAGAACCACTACTCTTCAACAAAGTTTCCCAATTTAGTGTTAAGGGTTTGTGAAGACGGGAAATTACAAGCCCGGGAGGCTTCAGGTCTCGATCCAGCTGAGGGTAAGGAGACCGGGGATTTCGACCCGGCGGTGCTGAATGTCCTCGGGAGAGATCTTGATGTCTGCCACTGCCCGGCGGGCTGGAGGGGACGGCGAACGGCGTTTTCGAGTTCCGCGATGAAGCTGGTTTGGGAAATAGAAAGATTTTAGCCTAAGCAGTTTTCCGACGCTGGCGGCGTGCTGCGAGGCCTACTGAGCCGAGAGCGAGAAGAGCCAGACTGGAGGCTTCGGGAATGGCCCCGATGGCAGTTTCCAGAGGAATGGCATTTGTAGCCTGGGTAGAGACATCATCGTAGACGAAGTGATTAAATGAAGCTACGGGAGAGGAGCCGTTGGTTCCCAGGCTGCTGAGGGTGAATGAAATCCAACCAAAACGGAGTTCGGTATCACAAAATGGAAGCCAGTTTTTGCCCACCACAAAATCACCACCGGTCAGGCCGTTTTCGTGCCAGCGGGCAGCATCCGCGGTATCGAGCGGGAAATTCTGTGGTCCTGCCTGAAAAGCGTCGGCGAGGTAGTAGTAGGAGCCGGGGACGTAGAATTCGTTGCCATAGATATCTGCGGTGAATAAGTAGGCACCCGTGCTTTGAGAGAGCTGGCCAATATTGGCGGAGTTATCGAGATAAAAATCGGGAGCGGCATCACCCCCGGGAATCACCACGGACGGTCCGCCCGGAACTGTTGAAAATCCGGAGAGATCAATGACTTGAATGGCCCCAGTGGCGATGGAAGCGCTGCACCCGGCCCCGGCGGTTACGGCGAGGTAGGATCCTAATTTGTTTTGCTTGTTACTCATAGTAAATATGGGTGTTTTAGGGGGTCCAAGCGCGCGAAGCACCATCGTGGGGGGAGGTAGCATAACACCGACATGCTGGAAATGGCAAGGCGGGAGATGAATTTGGGAAAATTCTCGGGAGAGTTTTGGCATGCGGCTTGATGAAGGGCAATGATGCGCTCGACGGGTTGCTCTCATACCGCGACGAGGAAGCTGGCTTCCTGCGGCACGGGATGGCCGTTGAGGAGAGACTGGGCGCGGCTGATTTCGTCGGGATATGCTGGTCTGATGAGCATTGATTATGAGGCTTTGTTTCGATGGAGGTCGGGACGAATTGCTTGAGTGAGCTTCTCAGGTTTGGGGGCTGTTTCGCCGAGGAAGGTTTTTAGGGCGTCGAGTTGGGACCCGGGGTTGGCGACCATTTCGGGGTAGTCGATTTCGATGAGATCGACGTTTTTACATTGTCTCAGTTGGGCGAGGGTTTGCTCGGCGTGAGTTTGCTGGGTTTGAATGAGGTGCTGTTTTTCGGAGACGGGGTTTTGTCCGCGGCGCTCGATCATTTTCCACTGGGAGTCGACGACTTCTTCGATGGGGCGCTTCATGAAGATGACGCGGTAATGGTGCCGGGGTGGAAGTTGGGGCAGGAGGGCGGAGATGACTTTGATGACTTTACCGTCGGCCTGCTCGATGAGGCGGGGGTTCTTTTTAAGGAATTTGATCTCCTCCCATTCCCAGTAGCCTTCGAGGTTGTCTTCATCGGCCTCGCGTTTGCCGTCGTGCATGAGGTCCATGCCGGCGGCGCGGAGCATTTGCATCATCAGAGAGGTGCCACTGCGCGGTAGGCCGGAGACGATGGTGAAGGAGCAGGGTTTGATGGCGGCTTCTTCGGCGGCTTTCTTGGCGGCGGCTTCGCGCTTGGCCTTGCGTTTGGCGTGGCGGGCTTTGGCGCGGGCGGCGATGCCGTGGCGCAGGGAGGTGAGGCGCTTTTCGCGGGCGGAGGTGCGGATGACTTTTTGGCGGACGAGATC
>JAKMEV010000006.1:0-8922 GCA_022425785.1 Akkermansiaceae bacterium
TGACTAGCGAAGACGATTGAGAATCTCTTCAGGATTCCGATAGTCGATGAATCCATCGGGAACCTTTCCTCCGATGCCAATAAACTTCCATCCAAGATTTTCCGTGGCTTTCACATCCCAGACGGCGTCTCCAAAATAGACGATCTTGGAAAATGCCCTCTCGTGCTTCTGTGACGCACGATCCATGGCGTGGAGCATGATGTGTTCCCGAACTACTGCATCGGACGAAGTCGCAAGTGGGATTCCCTTAAAATCAATCCCCGCCGTCTCCAACTTATAGCGAGCCGATAATTTATTCGCCCCCGTCGCCAGGGCCACCGCAAAGTCCTCCGAATTTACCAAGCTCTGGAAAAAATCCACGGCCCCCGGAATTTCGGCAAATGCAGACATGGGATTCTTCTTCAACAATTCGACGATCTTCTCATGTAAGGCCATCATCTCGGCTCCGTTGATGGGCCGGTCGCGATATCGTTGGGAGATTTCCTGAGCGACTCCACTATCGGTGACGAACTGATAATTCTCCCAACAGGTATCAAATTCTTCTACTCCCAAAACGATCCGAAGCGCCTCCTCAAAGCAACGACTATCGACCTCATTGGTCTGGGTCAGGGTCCCGTCGAGATCAAAAACAAGAAGCTTCATTCGTCGTCGTAATGCGAGCTGGTATATTTCTCAGCCAAACTCCCTCGAAGAAGTCTCCCCTCATAAACCATGCTGAATCTTCCACCCGTCGCTTCGGCGACATCCATCAGTCGGGCCGCCGCCGATCCTGGGGTTTCGAAGGCGATCGTATCGATGGGAATGCCACGGGGATTGATCTCCTTCATGTCGGAAATCACCATTCCGGCATCACGACCCAATCCGTCGGAAAGAAGGTAAACAATGTTTGGTTGGGGACTCGTGCCATGCAGAGCCATCATCAAGGGGGGATACCAGTTGGTTCCACCATCAATCGGCATCGTGGCAATCTGCTTGGTGATAATACTCTTCGTATTGTCGTTTACAGGATACCATGGCACCGGAGGAGTTTTCAAAAGTCCGTTCCATCCGTTGATCCCGATATCTTCCTTCTTCGATGCCAGAGACCACCCGCCCGTTGAAAAGAAGACAATCGAGACGGACATGCCATTGGGGAGCGCGTTAATCGATCTGGTAAGCTCCTTCTTCAGTGCTGAAATCCTCGTTCCCCCTTTCTCTACCGAGTCATTCATCGACCCCGAGAAATCCACAATATAAACGACATTCTTTCCAGTCCGCCTTCCGCCAAAAAAGGTCGCTCCACCTCCTCCGTCGCCATCTCCATCGCCGGTTCCAAATCCGGTGCCGAATGACTCTTCCAATCCAAACAAGGAATCGGGAGAGGGCATCTCAGGAATGGGAACGGAAACCGGAGCCGTTTCGGTGGAAGCAATCACCCGGGCCATCGATGCACTCGCTCCCGGCGGCTTGGGCTTGGCATTTTGTGCCAGCTCCTTCATTTCGATCTTGGGATCATCCTCTTCCGCCGGAACATTGTAGGACACAATCGCGGGAACCTCGTTACTGACGGGAAGCAGAGCTATCACCGCAAGAATTCCCAGAACGCAGAAAAATCCAATCAAGCCGGTAATGACCGATTGCAGGCTTTCCTTCCGCCGTTGATTGGCAACCGCCTGCCTCACCGCTACTTGGTTCGCGGCGATGTGGCTGTCATCGGCATCAGTGACAAAAATCTCTTTCATGCGTGCTCAATTAAACTACGCGGGTAAAACCACCATGGCCAGCTGATTTCGCACGGGGAAGCATTCCTTATCCAGAGAAACAAAAAACCCCGCCGGCATCACACCAGACGGGGTTGAGATTGAATCGTAACCGAAACCTTAGTTCAGGTCGAAGTGAATCGAAGTCCGAACTTCCCCGCCTTCGTTACGAACGTGCCAGGTCAGGTCATCAAGCTCTCCGATGGCCTTAATGACAGACTCAACCAAGGGGACATTCTCCATGAAGTCGTCTTTGGCAAAATCGTTTCCTTCGAAGATCACGTCACCATTGGCTTTCATCAAATCAACCCAATGGGTTGCGAGCTTTTGCACCGCAGTGAAATTCACCACCCCGTAGGATCCTTTGCGCTTAGGGCCGTTTCCGGCCGCAATGGCAGCTTCGATCTCCCCAACAAATTTCGGGGAGGTGGAGAAGTAAAAGTTCTTTTCACTCAGCGACACGACAGGACGGGCATCTTTGGTCGAAGTCGGAACAGCGGTCCAGAAGGTCGCGATTCCACCTTTCTCGCTCTCATCAATTTCCTGCATGGGAATCTCGGGAGCACCCAACTTTGCAGCTGTCTTTAGCAGATTAGTGAGCGAACCTTCAATACTGGTCCAAGCACTGCTCAATTTTTCGCGATCCTCAATCGGAGTCACAAAGGCAAGCCGGGGAATGAGGCCGTTTTCGATAATTGGTGCGGGGATCTCCGGGATCTTCGGCAGGGTTCCCTTGAGATCGATGACAATTGACGCTTCATTTCCGGTCCCGTCAGCCCAATCCGAGCTGATGGCCTTCCAGATATTCGTCAGGTCAGTCTTCATTTCGGCATCAAACATTCCAAATCCTTCCTGGAAGTTGAGGAAGTCTGCGTCATCAACGTCCATCTTGGCCATCTGAGCGGCCATCAGATAAGAGGCTTCCCCAAGCGAGTCGAGCATGTCGAGAACCTTGCCGTTGAATGCGGCATTACTCACACTGTTGGTAAAGAGAACTACATCGTCCATCTCACCCAAAGCGCTAAAGGAGTGCAGTGTGTTCAGGTCCAAGGAGGGCATATTGCCCCCGCTGTGGCTTTCGATCTTAAATCCATCTTCGATAAATCCAACTAATCCGGTTCGACCGTATTTGATCATGCCAAAGAGTTCCTTATCGAGTCTTGCGACATCTCCGAGAAGAGTCTGCACGTCGCGAGTATCTCCAAAAGCGTCGGATTCAGCGAGACCGTCTTTGATCCCTCGGGCCATTGATGCGAAGGCTTCATTGCCCTCTCCAAATTTGCTGAAGGCTTCTTTTTCTCCATAGAGAAGGAATCGCACATCCTTGTCAGCGTAGTGCTTAAGGAAGTCCATCTCATCCTTGGCGACCAAAGAGTCGGCGGGACTTGCGGCCAACTGGAATCCATCCATGGTTCCACCAAGGTAAATCAGGACATAATCGTCCTTCACTCCGGTGGCGAGAAAGAGATTCTTCTTTTCGATGACCTTGATGAAACGGTCAACGTCCTCACGGGCGCCAAACATCTGCGTCATTTGCTCACGAGTGTCTTCGTCAACCATTGCCGCAATACGAGCTCCGTCGATCTTCACTCCAGTGAGTTTGACGCCAGAAGCTTCAGTATCGAGCTCCGCGATCGGAGCTTCATCACCAGCCTCAAGCATCTGACCAATCCCTCCGGCTATCATGCCCGAAAATTGCTCACGCATCGCTTGATCACTGACCTTGAAACCCAAGAGCAGTGGCGGCATTTCGGATTTTTCGACAAGGTCAATTCCACCCTTGGGATCCTGAAGCATTCCTGCAAACATTGACATAAAGGCTGCTGCCGGAACTGCGCCGTTATCTTCGCCATTCAACTCTGAAGACATTAACCCCACCATCATTTTCATCTGGTAGTAATTCGATGATTTTCCGAGATCATTGAGATTGATCAGCTGATCTCCGGATCCGTCACCGAATACCGCAAAAAGCTCTTCTCCGATCACGGCTTTCACCATCTGGAATTCTTCAGCTTGCTCCGCTTCGCCCAGCTCCATACCCTGCTCGGCCATGGTGCTCAAAATTAGCTTGCCGAGTTCGGTCTTCTGCAAGCTCTCATACATTTCGTATGCCCCGCGAACAGAGAAATAGCCTTCGGTATTCTTGGGAGCCAGAGCCGCGAAACCTGCGCTTGCCGCTAGCTTTTCGATCGTCACTTCAGGCACCGGAGGAGCCGGTGTATCACCGGCCGAATCAGAGGGACTAGCTGCAGTTGTAGAAGCTGTCGTGCTCTTGTTTTCATCATTCCCGCCATCGGTGGGAGAATCAGCGGGGTCTTTCTTCTCTCCGCATGAGAGAAAAACAAAAGAACCACCAGCAACTAATGGAAGGAGTAATTTTTTCAGTTTCATAAGCAGGAACGGTTTTAATACTGTCGCCGTTAGGGGTCTGTTATAATATCTCTACGCATTTGCAATGCCAGACTCAGTATGAATTTAGGATTATTTTTCATCGCAGTCTCTTACTTTACGAATCCAAATATTACGGATTTCAATAGGGTTACCGTGCCATTGCAGACTAGTCGGACCTTTCTCAAGATAATTCTTAGGATCTCTCGTCAACCGCTCCCAAATCCTCTTTGCGCGATGTTGCTGCTTGCGGGGCATCTTCATGTCGGATTTTAAAATTTCAATAATCCCCCTCAGAGATAATGTGGTCTTCGCAGGGAAGCTCCCTCGGCATGCAGATATCGGACGAGATGGCCTGCATCGTCCAAAATCATCGGTGGAGGGGGAAACCCGACCCCAATTTAGCTCGGAACCCAGCAATATCCGACGAGCTAGAGCCTTTACCTCATTCATTGCTGAACCTCGGATGCCTTAACGCTCTCGGATATTTCTCATCCCACTCAAGACTTTCTACCTCTTTTTCGATCATTCCGGTTGCGGATTACCTGACTTTGTGAAAGTTATCACAAGCTCCTTCCTCGCTATGGTAGAGACCAAAACGCCCACCGGACAATTCCCATTTGAACTCGTCCGCCCACACCTTAACAAGGTCGAATCCCTCATTCTCGAGCAGGTTCGCGCCTTCGATCCCGGTGTGGAGCCTTACATGGAATACATTTGCCAGACCAACGGCAAACGAATCCGCCCCGCTCTCGCAGCTCTCGTCGGCGGAGCCACCGGCGAACTTTGCGAAGATCACATTCGCCTCGGCGTCACGATCGAACTCATTCACATGGCGACCCTAGTTCACGATGACATCATCGACGGAGCGACCACCCGCCGCACCGTTCCCACGGCCAACGCGAAATGGGGAAATGGCTTGGCCGTTCTTCTTGGCGACGCCCTTTTCTCCCACGCGCTGAAACTCTCCACCAACTTCGACGACCTTGATCTCAGCCGAGCCATCAGCCAGGCCTCCCGCGAAGTCTGCGAAGGAGAAGTTCTCCAAACCCAACGCCGATTCGATCTCACCATCACGAAGAAGGATTATTTCCGCATGATCGAGATGAAAACCGGCGCGCTCTTTGCCATCGCCAGCGGACTCGCCGCCAAGCTATCGAAGCGCGACGAATCATTGTGCCAAGCCATGCACGACTATGGCATGAAGCTTGGGACCGCATACCAAATCTACGACGACGTCGTCGATCTTATCGGCTCCGAAGACGAAAGCGGCAAGACCCTCGGAACCGACCTCGAAAAAGGAAAGCTTACCCTTCCCATTCTCAACCTTCTTGAGCGGGCCAAACCTTCGCAAAGGGAGAAGCTCACTAAACGCATCATCGAGCAAAAGGAAATCGACCTCCCCGTCCTCGTCGGCATCGCCGATTATGAAGGAGCGATTGACGACGCCATCAAAACCGCCTGCGTGATGGTTGCCGAAGCGCGGCAATCCCTCGACCTTCTCGAAGACTCCGAGTCCCGCGACGCGCTCATCGACATTACCTCATTCGTCGACCAGCTCCTTAAAAACTGCCGATAAAAAACTCTCCTCAAAACTCATGGACGACATCAACATCACCATCAACACCAGCAAGGGCGACATCAACATCACTCTCTTTCCCGACGATGCCCCGGTCACCGTCACTTCCTTTTTGAACCTCGCCTCTAACGGGTATTACGATGGACTCAACTTCCACCGCGTCATTCCTAACTTCATGGTTCAGGGTGGTTGCCCGACCGGAACCGGCACGGGTGGCCCCGGCTACAAGTTTGAGTGCGAATGCAAAGCCCACCGTCGCCACGACAAACCCGGCATCCTCTCCATGGCCAACGCCGGACCCAACACCAACGGCTCGCAGTTTTTCATCACGCACCTCCCCACTCCACACCTCGACGGCAAGCACACCGTCTTTGGAGAGGCCACCGAAGGACAGGATGTCATCAACGCGATCGTCGGAGGAGACAAAATCAACTCCATCACCATTCACGGATCAACCGACGAACTCTTCGCGGCTCATCAGTCGCGCATTGACGAGTGGTCGAAAGCTTAACCAAGCCATCATTTTCAAAAGTCCGTTCGGATCACTTCCGGGCGGGCTTTTTCCATTCAGGGTAGTCAGTTTTGAGTAAACGGGCGGCGTAGGCGCCAACCCAGCTGTATCCGTTGCGACGCTCGTAGGATATTTCCTCCAGCTTCCGCTTGGGCACCCCATCGCGACTACAATAAATCGGGAGGCCTTCTTCCAAGTCATAAAAGCGCGCCCAAAGCGGATCGGCACTCGCATCCTTCACCACTACCCGGTCATACCCCTTCGGAAAATCACCCTTCTTTTTCTCCAGACGATACCCCGTGATCTGGTGATCCCGAAACCACTGCACCGCTCCTTCCACTGAAGCTTTCACTTCCTCTGAGGGCTCTTTGATCGACATCAAAAACCTCACAAGCCCTACCGACTCGTTTCCACTGAAACTCGGTAACTCATAACTCCGCGCCTTGGCCGGCTTCAAGGTCTCCTCATCATGTTGGGCACACCACACCGTCGGCTTGCCATTCACTCTGATTTGACATTTCAGAATACACGCCACTCCCTTCTTCACCGATTCCCCCGCCCGCTTCCGCAAACCCTCTTCAACGAAAGAAAACTCATCTTCTAACGCCACTTCCCGGAGTAACTCCATCACCTTCACCATGGCATTGTCGTTAAAAGTGACATGCGTGCGGTAGCCTTTCGCTTTGGGAAAATATTGCGGCCATCCGCCATTCTCATATTGCGCATCGAGACAAAACTTCAGCCCCTTGTGAAAAGCCTCATGATACTTCTTCCCGCCATTCTTTCGAAATTCCTTTGCCAGAATCCGCATCTCCGAAGTCGTCGCCCCATTGTCGAAAGTAGAATCGTTCAGGCCCTTTTCTTGCCGCAGCTTTTCTCGATCAATCTTGGCCTCATAATCTTTATTCTTCGGCCATCCTCCTGAATCTCGTTGATGCAACAGAATACTCTCAAGATTTTGACCGGAGAGACTTCCTACAAAAATGATGAGCATCAACAAAACTTTCATAACCAATCCCTAACCAACCAAATCTCCGATGCTTCCAAACCCGGGCTCAAAAAGTCGACGAAAAGTCCGCGCGGCATAGCCATCGGTCATCCCCGCGAGATGATCACAAACCAAGCGAGCCCGTTGAGCCGGAGTCTCACACTCATCGATCTCCTGTGAGTCCGCTTCATTAAGAAGTTGAAAATCCTGTCCATCGATCGCTTCACCAAAAACGTAGCGTTTCTCTAACAATTCCCAAAGACGCCGTAACATGTAGCTTCCCTTGTGCTCCAATTGCTTGAGCTGTGGAGAGAGGAACACTACTTGATACGCTAGGCTCTTAAAGAGTTCACTTTCTGCTCTCGTTGCCTCATCCACGACCACTTTAAAGGCGTAGCGATGACTGGTCGCACTCAGGAAATTGGTATCTCGCTCCAGACGCGCCGACTGAATATACTTACCGATTCGCTTCCCGATGAAGGGCTCGATTCGCTGCCCCCGAAGCGCCTTGATCAGCTCAGCCAGGGGACTTCCTTCCTCCACTGATTCCTCTCGCTGCTCCGCCCATCGCTCGATGCGTTCAATCGTCAAAAACCCCGCCCGCACACTGTCCGCAAGATCATTCAAAGAGTAGGCCGTATCATCGGCCCAATCCATCACCTGGCATTCGATTGATTTGAATCCATCGCGCACATCCCCCGGAACAAACTCCACCGGAAAATCCTGTTCCCCCATCGCCCAGCTCAAATGGTTCACCTGCGAATCATAAAGAAAATGGTTTTTTGGCAGCTTCCCCTTCGCTGTCTTCAACTCCGTCCAAAGCGACTTATACTTAAGCACCCCGTCGAGAAAAGCACGCGATGGATCCATCCCTTTCCGGCTTTGCGAAAAGATTCGCTCATTAAGCAAGCGCAGCGTCTGCGCATTTCCCTCGAAACCGCCATACTCCGCCATGAAGTGATTCAGCGATCGCTCACCCGCATGTCCAAATGGCGGATGCCCCAAATCGTGAGACAAACAAATCGCCTCCACCAAATCCTCATCAAGGTGAAAGCTCTCATCGAGGTCATCGCTTGAGTGCAACAACCAACGACAAATCGACTTACCGATCTGCGCCACCTCAAGCGAATGCGTCAAACGTGTGCGATAAAAATCATACTCCCCGCTCCAAAAAACCTGGGTCTTGCTCTGAAGCCGGCGAAAGGCCGGCGTATGCAGAACGCGATCCCGGTCGATTTGAAAAGGGCTGCGAAAATCTCCCTCCGCACGATATCCCGACGCCCTCTCGGTATCGAAGGCCTGATAGAAACTGTTCTGCACCCCGAAGAGGTAGCAAGGTTGAGACATTCTTCAAGAACACCATCGCGTTCATTCAGAGTAGCCCGCTCCCTATATCAGCTATCTCGCCCCGCCAAGGTGATCCAAAGAAACTTCCTTCACCGCGCGAACTGTCTTCCCAGCACAGGCTATGACAAGCTCACGGCCGCTTCGAAGACTTTCAGCATCCGGAAAATCCAGCCCCAGCAAGGCCCGCCCCACTCGCTCCCCCGAATAGGTGTAATTGAAATAACAGAGGCTCACTAAAGGACTAACCTCCCGCATAAAGGCCCGTAAAGCTCCCGCCCGCTCCGGAAATTCCACCTCTAGAAAAAGAGGAGCCCGGAACAAAGAAGGCGAATAACGTATCACCCGGTAGGAAACTTCGGCCTCTCCCGTG